>DAOUTL010000107.1 GCA_030626685.1 Candidatus Bathyarchaeota archaeon
CCCAGCCTCGAACAGTACACAATTCCAGCAGACGTTGCGGCAACAATTCTCTATGCTGCAGCTTACGCATACAGCGACATAGTCGGCAAAACAGTTTTGGATTTAGGCTGTGGCACTGGAAGACTGGCTTTAGGAGCAGCTTTTCTGGGCGCAGAAAAAGTCGTAGGTGTGGACATAGACAAAACTGCAATAAAGGTGGCTTATGGAAATTCTGTGAAGACAAAGTTAAAAAATAGGGTGCAGTGGGTTGCTGCAGATATAGATGTTGTGCATGGAAAATTTGATACTGTTTTGCAAAACCCACCATTTGGCGTGCAAAGGCGAAAGGCTGACCGCAAATTCTTGAAAAAAGCCTTGGAAGTAGGTGAAGTAATCTACTCTCTTCACAAGAGCTCGCATAAAGACAAAGCGTTCATTAAAAAATTGAAGACCCATGGAACCAACATTGTGTCGGTCTCTCCATCTTCCTTCATCAAAAAGTTTGTTGTGGAACATGGTGGAACAATTAAGGCGGTTTACACCATGTTAATGACAATTCCGCATATGTTCAGCTTTCATACGAAGCGAAAACATGAATTCGCGGTTGATTTGTATATTATAAAGAGAGAGTAAAAAATATGGTTAATACAATATCGGTTTGCCTCGAGGTAGGTCCGGCGGGAACAGGTGTTTTTGTTCTAAGAAACGTGTTTAAAATGCTTGATTACACACGCAAAATAGTAGTTGACTATCTAAGAAGCTTCCCGCGAGATAAAAAGCATGGGATTTTTCAACCTAAGAAAGACCCGAGTCCTATATGTAATCTATGGACAGCCAAAAAAGTATTACGGAGACTGGTAGACCATGAAAGGCTTCACACAAAATATATAGAAAAAGTGTTACAGATATGCACGAAGAAGAAGTGTGCTATGCTTCGTCAAAACAAATCAAAAGGTTTATTGAGAGGTGTGAAAGAGTACAGATAGATTCATCTGAATGTTTACGTTTCAGTAATGCGTAAGCATTTGATTGTATAGACTTCATGATAAAAGGAGATTTAAATGAGTTCGCAATCATCGGAACGGAAAAGCAGTCAATTCGTGTTGCCTGGTGAACGTCTAGGGGTGATTGAAGAGTTTATTCCAGATGCCGGAACATACATTAAAGATGGAATTATATACTCGAAGGTTGTCGGTCGCGCCTCGGTCGACTTTTTAAACAAACGCGTTTCGGTTTATTCATTAGTGCATGGAACAAGAGTTCCGAAAATTGGAAGCATAGTCCTCGGACAAGTTTCAAATGCTCAAACTCAAAACGCTGGTGTGCGAATCTTTAAAATAGGTAAGAAACAGCTTTCAGGTTTTTTCACGGGTATTTTGCATATTTCTGATGTGCAGCTAAGGTACGTGGAATCCATGTTTGATGTTTGTAAACCCGGCGATATTATCCGAACTAAAGTAATTAGCGAAAAAAACAACGTTTACCATTTATCCACAAAAGATAGAGATTTAGGCGTGGTTTACGCTTTTTGTTCGCAATGTGGTCATATGCTAGAGTTGAGACGACAAGGTATGCACTGTCCAAGGTGTGGGAAAACTGAAAGGCGTAAAACTGCATTAGATTATGGAAGAGGAGGAATAATATAACGGATGTGCAAAAGGAGACGTGTGTGAATGAAAGTTAAGATGTTGAAGAAAACCCCAAATGAGCTTAAAATAGAAGTTGAGGGTATCGGACACACTCTTTGCAATCTATTACAGAAAAGGATTTTAGAGGACGAGAACGTGGAATTAGCCGGCTACAACATACCACACCCCCTAGCCTCAAACCCAATAATATACATTCGCACGAAAGGCAAAGTAAAACCTGAGGAAGCGTTACGAAAGGCTGTAGAAAGAGCACGTAAAATGAACAAAGAATTCAGCAAGGAACTTAAAAAAGCCCTTTAAAAAAATCTGATTCTGATATTTTTGTCACGAGCAATTGGCTGAAACCATCAACGAGGTTATCAGTTTTTCCAGTATAGCAAAATTTTCTTCCAGCATAATATAATTGTGACGCCAAGCGTAAACGATTTCTTATGAGTTTTTAGGAAAGATGATGCTTTTACCACCGCTTTTCAAAAGCGCCCCTCTGCGTCAATGTCTATTCGCTAAAGATATATGCTAGTTGTTACATCTAGTTTTGGGTTTCAGGGGATAAGTCCTTTGAAGTATGATGTAATAATCGTTGGAGCGGGTCCAGCCGGAATATTTTCAGCTCTTGAAATCGCAGAAAAAACTAAGCTTAACATTCTCATACTGGATAAGGGACCCGACATAAACCAGCGTAAATGTCCAGCAAGCCGCGGGTTCGAATGTGTCCACTGCGAACCATGTTCACTTTTATCGGGTTGGGGTGGAGCAGGAGCATTCAGCGATGGGAAACTCACCTTATCCACCGAGGTAGGTGGCTGGCTTAACGAGTATGTATCAGAGAAAGAGCTTGGTGAACTCATACACTACGTGGATAACATTTACCTAAAATTTGGAGCAACCAAACATCTTTACGGAGCGAAAATAGAAAAAATAGAGGAAATTGAGCGAAAAGCTTCTTTGGCTGGTTTAAAACTCGTTCACCAAAGAATACGGCACATGGGCACCGAACGATGTGCTCAAACTCTTCGAAAAATGCGTCAAGAATTAAACGGCAAAGTGGAAACTAGACTTAAAACAGATATTAAAGGGCTCATAGTTAAAAACAACGTTGTGGAAGGTGTCGAAACAGTTGATGGCGAGAAGTTTTTTGGGAAATATGTGATTGTTGCACCAGGAAGAAGCGGAGCAGAGTGGCTTCAAACAGAGGCGCAAGCTTTAGGTTTAAAAACGCTTAACAACCCTGTTGATGTTGGAATAAGGGTTGAAGTTTTGGCTTCGGTTATGGAAGAGTTGACAAGTGTCCTTTACGAGCCAAAACTTGTTTACTACTCAAAGTTTTTTGATGACCACGTTCGGACTTTCTGTGTTGCACCTTACGGTGAAGTCATAGCAGAGTCGTATAACGGAATTTTAACTGTTAACGGTCAGAGCTACGCGGAGAGAAAAACGGAAAACACGAACTTCGCCATTTTGGTGACTACATCCTTTACTGAACCGTTCAGAGAACCAATAGCCTACGGAAAATATCTTGCAAGACTTTCGAATCTTCTCAGCGGAGGCATAATAATACAACGTTTAGGCGATTTAGAGGCTGGGAGAAGGTCGACGCCTGAGAGAATTGCCCGAAGCGTAATAACTCCAACCTTAAAAAACGCTACGCCAGGTGACTTAAGCTTCGTTTTGCCGTACCGTTACCTTGCTGATATAAGAGAAATGCTTCAAGTTCTAGACAAAATTGCTCCTGGCGTTTACTCTAGAGATACACTCTTATACGGTATTGAAGTGAAATTCTACTCTTCAAAACTGCAGCTAAGCAGCTGTTTAGAAACCAAAATCCATAATTTATTCGCAATTGGAGACGGAGCTGGCGTATCAAGGGGGCTTGTTCAAGCTTCAGCCTCAGGCATAGTCGTAGCCAGAGAAATAGTAAAAAGAGAGAAGCAAAAGACGTGAAAACGAAATGTCCATAGTTCAAGAGATTAGGTGTTCAAACTGTGGTGCACCAATATCATTTGAGCCAGGCGAAATAATTGCAACATGCAAGTATTGTGGCTACACTGTTGTGATAGAAACAGGGAAAGCCTTCACTTTTGAACATTCTATGTTGCTAAACAAGTACGACTCAACACGAATTGAAGAGGCTGTTAAACACTGGATGCGAGCGGGCTTTCTGAAGCCTTCAGATCTTGCGAAAAAATCAGAAATCATAGAGAAAACCTTGGTTTACATACCGTTCTGGATTGTAACAGCAGAGGCTGAAACCATTTATAAAGGGATATTTGAGCGAATTGCTCCACCGGTTGTTAAAGAGGGAAAGATTGAGAAAAAATATAACTGGCTGGTTTTAGCGAGAAAAGCGACTGAGTTCCCAGCAAGAGAATATGATGTGCCATTAGCGGGTAAAATTCCCTACGACTTTAGGAAAATCGAGGCTTTCGCCAAAATTCTTAACAGTGAAATTGACAAAAACGAGGCAGTGGAACTGGCAAAACAAGAGATTGTGGAGCATCACCGTTATTTGGCTCAGCAAGATGTGGACCGGATCATTGAAATGAAAAATGAAATAAAAATAGACCAAACGGTTTACTTGCATGCTCCTATATGGTTCATAAAATATGAGTATAAGGGCAAAACTTACCAGTTATGGATGGATGGTGCAACCAGTAATGTCATAAAAGGCGACATACCCTCAACTGGATTTGGAATATTTTAACTAAACTATAAATGCTACAACCATGATTTATAAATCGAAAGATGCATATGGAGGAATAATATCTTGAGTGAGAAAAAGGATTTTTATGAAAAGGCGAAAAAGCATATGCGCCTTTCTGAACGGATTCTTGCAGAAATTCCAGGATTCCGCGGTTATAAAGAGGAAGAGCTGCGAAGAGAGTCTGACAGGCTTATCAGAAACCATTTATACCGAAGGTTGACGGAAGCCAAGAACGACATTAGAGATGTTTTTCAGAGATTGTCTGACCGCCGTTTGTTTGAAGTTCTAACGGGTATGGACCGCCTTGTTGCAAAGTTTGACCGAGTGGCAGAAAAGGTAAATCATGCTTCTTATGGGTATGCCGGCTTCTTTAACGTGGTTAAGGTTGAAGAGGAAAATCTTGATAGGATGATAGATTTTGACAATAAGCTGATTGATGGTGTTGAGAAAATAGTTAGCGAAGTTGAAGCGTTTAAATCGGAAGTTATGAAACAAGAAATCAAAAAGGCCAGAGAGCGTATACAACATCTGGTTGAGACATTAGAGACTTTTGAGGAAGCCTTTGATAAGAG
>DAOUTL010000071.1 GCA_030626685.1 Candidatus Bathyarchaeota archaeon
AATCCTACGCAGTAAGCTATGATGTTAAGGAAGTACATTTTTGTCAACCCTGTGTGGTTGATTCTGTGGAGTCAACCGATTTTAGTTTACCTAGAACTTCGTTCACGATTTTTTCAGCTTTATTGATTTTTTTCCAACCTGTCGTTTTGACGATTTTTGATATGGCTTGTTTAGACGTATTAAAGTGTTTAGCTGCTTTAGTCTGTGTTGCGTTTACATTGGTTTCAAGGTAGTTTATAATCTGAGTTTGTCTTTTTGTCCATTTTTTTCTTATGTGCAGGATTAAGTGGATTATTGTGTTCAACAGCTGGTCCTTTCCTTTGTTGTGCGACTTAATTATCATTTCTACTTTTTCTTTTTTTGCTTCTTCTAATGCTTCACGTGATTTGTGGAAGGCTGGTCCGTCCATTTCTGAGGGTTTTTTGCTTAATGCTGTGTTAATGCGTCCAATCCCCACTCCGCAGTAAAATTCCACTTCTAAGCGGCTCTTTACGTGCTTGAAGATTTGGTATGCTTTCTTTGGGGAGATAAGTACTCCTTGAAACTCGTCTCCTAAAACTATCATGAACTCGGCTTGTATGTCTGTTTTGAATTTGTGATTTACGTCCTCGATCAGCGTTAAAACCCTTTTTTGGATAAGCGCTCGGTTGTGCAGTTTCTTGGACCTCTTCAGGTCTATGGTCATAACGCAAAAGTTTTTGTTTCGCGTAGTAAACCCCTGAAGGTTAATATATTAAAGTTAACCTTTAAAGGTTTACTACACCAATTGACATTCTCGTTCAGCGAGAGCTTTGAAAAATCATTTCTTGATTTTTATGTTGGTTATCCAAGTCCTGTGGTTGCGAATTTGAGTTTCTTGTTGATTTTTGGGTTGTAGATTTTTTCATCGCTTAGGCAAGTATCAGCCTCTAAAGAGTGACGTTTAAAATTATTTGGTCCAAATATTCCAGTCCTCTAAGCCCTCTGCAGGAAACCGTTTAAACGATACCCCTATCGTTTTCACCTACCCCCTCCCCCCTCTACGTTTTTGCGTCAGGAAATGCCCTGTATTTTATATTTAATTTTTGTTGGTGTATTTTTCCTTAATTTGTTGTGTGATTAACGTTAAAAAAAGGAAATTTCGGCGTAAAGTTTATATTTCAAGTTTAATATCGAGTGTGATATCACTGGTGATATTATGTTTAGGCATCACGTTGAGAGTGAAGAAAGGCTGCTTAGGGCCGTTGAAAAGTTTTCGTATCTATCAGATGGTGATGCAGAGTGCTGTTGGGGAAAACTTAAGTAAGAGTGTGAAGTGTGATGGAAATGTCGGGGGAAATGAGGGTTTGATAGTTCTTGAGACCTTAGACTTGTGGAAGATTTACAGGGTTGGGAAAATAGAGTATCCTGCGCTTAGGGGGGTTAGCATTAAAGTTAGAAGGGGAGAGTTTGTGGCTGTTGTGGGTCCTTCTGGAAGCGGCAAGACTACGCTTCTCAACTTAATTGGAGCATTGGATAGACCTACGAAGGGTGAGGTCTATGTAGATCGGGTACGGATTTCGAGGTTGAGTGGAGGCGAGTTATCTGAGTTGAGGAACAGGAAGATAGGTTTTGTCTTTCAGTCTTATAACTTGATCCCGTATATGACTGCGCTTCAAAACGTGGAGCTGCCGATGATAGCTTCAGGCGTGCCTCCAAGAATAAGGAAGGAGAAAGCCTCAAGTTTGCTGGAGGACCTAGGGTTAGGCGATAAGGCTCATAAGAGACCGTCTGAGCTTAGCGCAGGCGAGCAGCAGAGAGTGTCGATAGCCAGAGCGATGGCGAATGGGCCCTCGATAATATTGGCAGATGAACCAACGGGTAATCTTGACTCCAAATCAGCTCAAGTTGCGGTTGAAATATTCAGAAATTTTTGCGACAGCAGACTAATCACCACGGTCATGGTGACGCATAACATGGAGATAACCAGATTCTGCGACAGAATCGTGTATTTGAGGGATGGTCAAGTTGAGCGAGAGGTGAGTGCGTGAAGAAAAATATTAGACAGGTCTCCATCTTCCTTCTGCTAATCGCAATAGCGACTTTAGCGATTTTTCAGCCAGCAGGAATGGTGAAGGCTCAAACAGATGCCTTCAGAATCATAGAGACAGTTTGGGGATCCCCAGCGGCGCCTCTCGAAGCGTCCCCCGGAGATGTAAATACCCAGTTGACGGTGAGGCTTCAGTGCACATGGAAAAGGGACATAATAGATATTCAAGCACGTCTCCTCTTACCAGAGGGATTCACGGACTCGTCGTCCGGAAGCGACGAAAGCTGGGCTTTTAAGGGACCCACACAGTTAGGTTCCATCTTTGAACTGCAGTTTACACTTAACATAGCCTCTACCGCAGCTTTAGGTGAATATTCTATGGCTTTGAGGATTCGGTGTAGGGATATAACCCTAAGGCAGTACACGGAGAACTATAAAGTCACGGTTTTTCTCGGAGGGAAAGTTGATGTTGAGTTTACGGCTGTGCCTGAAGCTTTAACTCCCGGTCGCGTTAATCAGCTTCAGATTACTGTTAAAAACAATGGAAAGGGGCAAGCCTCTAACCTTTCTGTGTCCATTACGGCGCCTGGTCAGGTTAGTCTGCTAAGTCCCCAAACAGTGGAGTTGGGTGCGCTTCCCTCGGGCTCCTCAGCTAACGTGACCTCTCGGATTTATGTGCCGCCCTCGATGCAGTCATCACCGCTGAGTTTAACGTTTACAGTGTCTTACAAGGATGCTTATGGAAACTTAAGGACGTCCTCGCAGATGGTGGGTCTGTATGTGGAGGCTGTTACCGAGGTGTCGTTTATAGATGTCTGGATTGAGCCGGTGGAGGTTGTGTCTGGAGAAGTTAACGATTTGATGTTGTTCATAAAAAATAACGGGACGAAGGCTGTTGAGAACGTGGAGATTTCGGTGTCGTTTCCCGCCTCTAACGTGGTTTTGTTGAGTTCAAGTGTTAGACGCGTGGATGAACTTAAGGCTGGGGTGGTGACGCCCATGAACTTGCAAGTATATGTTCCTTCCACAATGTACACGACGGTTCAAGCATCAGTGGCGATTTTGTACACAGACTTCTACGGGGTTACGGGGCAGGAGGTCAGAAACGTGGGGTTGCTGGCGAGAGGAGTTGTTGACATGAAACTGGTGGACTTCACGGTTATACCGGTTGAGGTGGAGCCGGGCAAGCTTTTTTCGGTCACGTCTACAATGACTAACTTAGGCACGATAACCGCCTACGCTGTTTCGGCAACACCCGTGATTGAGGATGTGCCCTTTGAGATGTTTGGTGCTGAGACGGTGTTTATTGGAGATGTGCAGGTTAACATTCCCACAACGTTCACCGTGAGTTTTATGGCGTCCGACGTTGCCGCACCGGGCGGATACGATTTACAGTTGAACATTAGGTATATGGATAATCTCAGAACGGTGCACACGACGGTGGTGAGCATACCGGTTAAAGTTGTGGCGCTAAGTGTGGAACCGTCTACTAATCAGGCCTCTGAAGGAGTTTGGGGACTGGTTCAAAACGTCTTGGGCTATGTTGCGGCTGGGGTTTTAATGCTTATAGTGGGGTACGCTGTTGGCAGAAGGAGAAGGAGCAAATGAGACTTGAAGACTTGCTATCCATGAGCTTCAGGGCTCTTAAGGAAAGAAAACTTAGGACAGCGCTAACGGTGCTCGGTGTTCTGGTCGGAGTTGCAGCTATTTTGGCGCTTGTATCACAAACAGCTGGAGTACAGGCCAGCGTGGTTAGCAACTTGGAAAGTTTAGGTCCAACAACGATTCTACTTGTTCCGACTGGAAGTACGTCTCTATCTCAGGGGGATGTTGCAAAAATACTTGCTGTACCTAACGTTAATGTTGTGGCGCCTCTAGTCCTTCAGAACGGCGTGATCTACCAGCATGGTCAGCCTGTACAGGTGAGTGTCATCGGCATTGACGCAACCGAGCTGCAGATACTTCTGGGGAGCATTAGAATTTCAGAGGGTATCATGTACCCGCCTTCAAGTGTGCCTCAAGCGTTAATAGGTTTTAACCTCGCGTTTCCACCTGGAAGCGATACCAAAAATGTTTATGTTGGTCAGCCTCTTGTCGTAGAGGTTGGTGCCGGCACCCAGTATGTTAGAAGGTTAACTATTCAGACAGTTGGTATACTTTCGGAGTATGGTTCTTCACTCTTACTTTCGCCTGACGACTCCATCTTTATGCCCCTCAGCGCAGCCATGAAGATTTTCAATAGGAAATGGTACGACATGATCCTCGTGCAGGCTGTAGACACAGACTCAATAGACGTTGTCTCGAGTAGCATAAGGGCGATTTACGGCAAAAGCCTAACGGTGATGTCTGTTAAGCAGATTACACAAACAGCTTCAGCTATTACGGCGCAGCTTGGACTTTTGATGGGAGCCATAGCCGCAACCTCGTTGGTGGTGGCTGCACTTGGCATAATGAACATAATGTTTGTGTCGGTGTTGGAGAGAACACGCGAGATAGGGGTGCTTAAAAGTGTAGGCTTCAAAGATCATCATGTAATGCTTCTGTTTCTCTTTGAGGCTGGAATAATAGGATGTTTAGGCGGGGTTTTCGGAATAATTATGGGGGTTGGAGTGTCTTACATGTTACCTTCACTTATAACATCGGGATTTTCACAAGGTGGTACTTCCGAAGGCGCCGTCTCCACACCCGTACACAGTCCTTCTGTGCTCATGTACAGCCCTCTTATAAGGCCAGATGTGGTAATAGCCGCGTTTCTAATAGCTTTGCTAGTTAGCCTAATAGCTGGACTTTACCCAGCTTGGAGAGCCGCCAAGATGGACCCAATTAAAGCCTTAAGACACGAATAGGATTTAAAATCTGAGTTGCCTAACGAGTGGTTATTTGACTGTTATTTTTGTAGCAACAGTTCTATTTATACCGGGGTCACTAGACCAGGAAGTTCCGTTCCAGAAGATTATAAATTGTACACATTCCAAAAAAGACTCTTATACAATTGAGTACACAAAACTTTAACAGAAGCCTTCCGCGGGAGCATACACAGTTCAAGTGGAAGACACTTTTTTCAACTCTAAAACTATCATTCCCTTAACGCAGTCGCTCTTCTCCGTTTCGTAGCCGATGCCATGCATAACCCCCTCCACCAACTTAGCCAGCAACTCCGTTCCCTCCGCTGTAAGCACCGTTGAGATGCATCTTAACTTAACACCGTCTCCTTCCTGTTCAACTTCAACCTCACTCAAATCCCACCTCGTCGCCTCAAGAAAACTTTTGAAGTTCTGAACCGGATTTTCAAACTTCTCCTTCAAGTATTTCCCATACCACACTCCGCTTTCATACCATTTCGCCCGCAACTGCTCCTTATCAGCCTTACACACCCGCTCAACCAAGTAGTTAAAGACCTCCTGAGGCATGAAAACCCCGCCTAAAATCCTGTTCGCATGCACGACCTCCACAAGTTCAGCCACCCGTTCCGGACTGAAACCCAAACTGTTCGTCCTCAAAACCTGCCTCAATGCTTCCTCCACAAACTTGCCCACCGACTTACCCTCATCCCTAGACGCTTCCGTGACACTTCGAACGAGGTCCTCCGGAATAGAAACAAGCCTTTTACCCCTACCCTTACGCTCCGTCATCAGCTTCCCCCTCTAACCGCTTTCAAACGTATGGTCCCTCTCGCAACCTCCTTTTCCACAATTTTGCAGCCAAAAGCCTCAAGTGCACCTTCCAAAAATGCGACGAAAAGCAGAGTGTACGACTCTGAAAACCTAGGACTCATTACTCGAACAGAAACCTCATCCCCAGCCTTTTCAACGCTGAACTCAGGCACGTTCCAAGTGAACGCCTCAAAATCCCTCCTGAAGGCTTCAAAGGAACCCTCGAAATCGCCTGCAACGTAACGTTTTGCAAGCCAAACCCCAGCTTCAAACCAGCTTTTAAGGGCTTTCCTCTTGGCCTTCTCACACGCAAGCTCAGCCAAGTCATACCACAAACTTTCCAGACCCAGTATAAAACCTGCTTCCACAGCCTTCTTCAAAACCCCACGCTCCTCAACAGCCCTCCTCAAACTAAAACCAGCATCCTCAGCCTCAACAGCTAACTCAAAAACCTCGTTAACCAAATCGAAAAGACTGTAACCTCTCCGCTTAGCCACCTCACTCATACGCCTCATCAAATCCTCCCTAGCAACAAACGTCTTCCTCTTAACCATCCCCACCACCAGAAACCTCAATATACATGATCAATAATTACACCCATAAAAGTATTTAATTCTACAGTTTAGAACAGAAACTCTATTACAATCTACGCAAAAGAACTACTCAGTTACAAAGCCATTTTTTCTAAATCTTGGTTTAGCCTAATGCATCAGCGTTGAATAAGAAAATTGACATGCTAATTGAAGATAGAGAACTTTTGTCCTCAACGGTTTTAGCCGAAAAATCCCTTAAAGACTTCCACGAGAAGGAACCTGACATTTACTCAATTAAAGACATTAAGGTCAGGTATCGTTGAAAGGCAAAATAGTTCTTGTTCCATTCCTATTTACAAACCTAACCACAACCAAATTGAGGCCAGCGTTAGTGCTGCTTGAGGGCAAAAAAATGTAGTAGTGCGCACGCTTCGAAATCATCTTCCGGCAAGAGATAAAACGTAATAGAAGATGTACTACCCGTTAGCTGTTTAACCCTTTTTAGCAGCAACTATTAGAATCTAAATAAGTATTTAAACGACCTGTAACATTGGAGATAATAGGTGAATTGATTGGAGCTTAAGCTTCCCAAGACTCTAATTGAGGAAATCAGCGAGAACGAACTGAAGCTTTATTTGGCTATGATACTC
>DAOUTL010000181.1 GCA_030626685.1 Candidatus Bathyarchaeota archaeon
CAATCTTCTTATAGAACCGTCAACGCGGCCAGCACTCCATCTGAGTTTCTTTCCGATTTCATATTGAGAGAGGCCTGGATATTTCTCGATTGTATCCGATAGAAGTTCGTCTGATTCTTTGCCTTTTTTGTTTCTTTTTATTCCCCTCATTTTTTTCACATTGACTACCTATATTCTCTTATATTCTTTTAGATTCTAGAATATTTAAACTTTTGGAATATTCCAAAAGTTCATAGGTTTAAATAGAAGAAATTATGGTAAATAAAATTCATGTTTCGTTCTCAACCACAAAGAAGAATAGACCTTAGGCGTAATTAGTACTTCTGGAAATTTTTGCAATTTTTAATGTCTTTCACTGCGATTCCTACATTTTTCGGTGAAATTTTTGAAGGATTTTATAATTTTTCGCATCATTTCTGAATAAGAAATAATAACGCCTAAGGTCTAATATACTTTGGCCGAGTTACTCTTGGTCCTCAGCCAATAAATTGGATGAAGCATCATAGAAGTTTTGCAAGCAGAGAATGGTTTGAAAGTCAAGTAAGATATGGTGTATGGATAAGAGAACGAGACAAGAGAAATCACTATTTGATATATGTAATCAATATCGAGAAAATAAAGCCGATCACAATTTTAATTAAAATAAAACGTTGTCCCACTCATGTTCTTGTTTACCACGCTCACGTCCTAAGAAAGAAAAAGTAATTCTAAAATCAACCTTAAAGAGAGGTATAGTATGAACGTTTGTAATAGGCGTGGCAGCCGGATTTAGCTACTGCACAGAAAATGATGAAGTGTTCGCTATTAGCGAACGTTTATATAATGCAGCGAACACTTAACAAAACATGCGACGCGTACACAACATTTTTGAGCCAAAAGCTACCCGTGTTCTAAGAGCACTTCTCATAGATCCACAGCACAATTGGACAATTAGGGGGTTAGCTGAGGAAGTAGAGATTTCTCCAGGATATGCTCACGCTGTGATTTCCACGCTCATTGACCTTGGATTTGTAGCGCGCACTGAACAGTACAAAATAAAAATGGTTAACCCAACAGTTCTGCTCAAAAGATGGGCAGCCTATCACCAATATGATAAAATGAATACCTTTCTTGAATACTACACTTTTGAACGTGAAATCGATCGATTCATCCAGCAACTATCTAATATTAGCAACCCAAACTATGCATTAACAGCTTTAGTCGGCGCGTTCCTAATTGCCCCTCATGTAAGACCTGTCGACATACATATGTACGTCAAGAAAAAAGAAGACGCAACAACGCTAGCCAAAACTCTCAATCTCCAACCAATCCCGAAAGGAGGCAACGTCAAGTTCGTCGTTCCATATGATGAGGGAGTTTTCTATGGTCAACAAATCGCCAATATTTGGATTTCTGACCAAGTCGTGGGTACGGTCAATGTAGTTTCTAACGTGCAGTTATTTGTTGACCTCTACAACTATCCGGCAAGAGGGTTTGAAGCAGCTGAACAGTTATATAAGCGCATAGTTGAAAAATGGGGAAAGATCATTGTCAGAGGTTAATGATCATGTATGACCGAAACTTAACGGAAGCTTCTAGGTCAGCACTTGTCGAGCTTTTGCTCGCCCTTAACACCTATAGAAATGACTTTGTTCTTGCTGGGGGGTGGGCACCGTATTTCCTCATTAAAGACTACTTTGACCATTGCGGTTCTAAAGACATAGATCTTGTGCTCAAACCTTCAGTAATGGTGAGATATGAAAGCATAAGAAAAACAGTGGAAAGACTTGGCTATCAAGGGACATCTAATCCTTTCCGTTTTGAGAAGGATGTTGTTTCACCTGCAGACAAGAAAGAATACCGCATGAACATTGATTTCTTGACTGAACCCAGAGCCGCAAAGAAAGCATTTCCACTCATAAAGGTGCAAGAAGACCTCGCCGCATGTTTAATTGAAGGGTCCAGCATTGTTTTTAAGTTCCAGTATGAGAACGAGATAGAGGGAATATTACCAAAAGGAGGCAAAGCAGTAGCCACAGTCAACATAGCAGACATCGTTGGAGCCCTAACCATGAAAGGTTTGGCTTTACCTCGTCTAGTCGACAAAGACAGCTACAATATCTATGCCATAAGTGGATTTTACGGCGGCAATCCTGCAAAAGCATCAGAAACTTATTTGAATCGCCTTAAAGAAGCGAAACTCACAATCCGAGAAAAAACCGTGATACAACTCAGTATGCGCAGAATAAATCAAGCTTTTAGATCTATAGATTCGTACGGCATCTTTGCTGTTTCACGCTTTGTTGGAACAAACATTAGCTCTGATGTCTATCTTAGAATAAACACTTTTCTGAAAAACATAAGTTCAACGGTGTTCGCTAATAGCGAACATTTAAATGCAGCAACGAACAGGACTCTTCATCTTTAACGAGCATGTTCAGATTTTCTTCTGTTTTTCAGGTTGATTGTTATTAGATCAAGATTTCTGGTTCAGAATTGTTAAATGTTTGTTTTGATTGTTTGAAAGTTGTGGTTGAGCGAAGTTGA
>DAOUTL010000033.1 GCA_030626685.1 Candidatus Bathyarchaeota archaeon
ATATACGCTAGGGAGAACCGCTACATGACGGAGTATGGCACATCGAGACTAAATGAGCTTGAATATCTCCCGTGTGCATGCCCAAAATGCTCAAAAATAACTCCAAAAGAAGTTTTGGAAATGCCTCAAAAAGAGAGACAAGTTTTTCTGGCTGAACACAACCTTTACGTGTGCCTTGCTGAGTTAAAACGGGTAAAGCAAGCGATAAAAGATGGCAGATTATGGGAATATTTGGAATTGAGAACTCACGGACATCCAGCCTTACTTCAAGCATTAAAAAAGCTAAAGAAATACGAGGACTTCATCGAAAAACACAGTCCAGTAACAAAAAAGAGCGGCCTTTTCTTTTTCAATTCCGTGGGACTTGTTCGACCAGAAGTTGTTCGATATAGAAAGAGATTGGCTGAAAGGTATGCTCCGCCAGATAAAGCGGAGATTCTTTTGTTAATGCCTCAAACTCGAACAAAACCATTTCACAAGTCGAGGGAATTCAAAGAAACTGTTAAGCTGTTTCGAAGCGTGCTCAAAAGCTCGTTAAATAAGGTTCACATATGTTTTTATGCGTTTCCATTCGGTGTAACTCCAATTGAGCTTGATGAAGTTTATCCCCTCTCGCAGTACGAGGCGGTTCTTCCACCCGATAAAGAAGCAATAGAGTACATAGCGAATCAAGTAGAAGGCTATGTTAGCCGCGCAAACTATGAAGCCGTTGCATTGCTTAATGATTCGGAAAGCTGGGGCAATGTTATTCTGAAGGCTTGCAGAAAAGCTTGTTTGAAGAAAAACATTAAGTTTAAATGTTTTAGTGTCAAAGAGAAGCGGAGTGAAGCCATGTTGAAAAGTATCGAAAAACTTTTGCAGCAAACTCCGAGCGAGTAGCCTTGATCAGAGTTGATTTACACGTTCATACAATGTATTCATTCGACGCCTCAATCCATCCGAAAACCATAGTAGATCAGCTTTACGCCCATCCCTTAATCAAGGCCATAGCCATAACAGATCACAATACAGTTGAGGGATATTACAAAGTGCGTAAATTAGCCTCCGCATACCAAGACATTCTGATAATTCCAGGAGTTGAGGTAAGCGCAGTTGAAGGTGACTTAATAGTTTTAGGTGTTGCAGAATTGCCGCCGACGCCGTGGACCGTTGAAAACGTGATTGATTTCGCAAGAGAAAGAGGAGGCGTAGTTGCTGTTCCCCATCCATATAGGGCATACGGTTTAGGCGACTCAGCGAAAAACTACGACGTTGACGCCATAGAGATTTTGAATGGTAGAGCGGGACCCCACATTAATAAGCTGGCTGAAAACTTGGCGAAAGCAGCAAACTTGCCCGGTGTTGCTGGAAGCGATGCACACAGAGTTAGTCAATTATGGACTGCTTATACAGAGGTACAAGCTTCTTCAGATACCGATGAGATTTTAAAGGCTGTAAGGAAAGGGTTGGTTAGAGTTGCTTCAACAAGAAAGTCAATACATTTTTAAAAGAGCTGAAAGCATGATTAATGCATTAGCGGATGAAAAGAAATGAGTCCACTACAAATCAGGTTTCTAGGCGGAACCCGTGAAGTCGGTAGAAATGCAATAGCCGTAAAAACCCAAAAAACACAAGTTTTGCTAGACTATGGAGTCATGCTTAACCATGAGCCAGGATTCCCAATGCACATACCACCAAAAGACGTGGACGCAATAATTTTAACCCACAGCCACCTCGACCACTCAGGGGCAATCCCCATATTTTATATTCACGGAAAGAAACCGCTTTACACAAACAAATTAACCTCAGAACTAAACCAACTATTAATTTCAGATTTCATCCACCTTTCCAGCTACTACCTACCCTTTGAATATCTTGAACTAAAAACCATGATGAGAAACAGCAAGCACGTAGACTTCGGCGTCGAAGAAAAAATCGGAGACATCAAATTCCAGCTCTTAAACGCTGGACACATCCCTGGGAGCGCACAAATACTAATCGAGACTGAAGGAAAAAAACTGCTCTACACAGGCGACTTCAACACCGAGGACACAAGGCTTTTGAAAGGCGCGAAAATGGAATACAACGACTTAGATGCTGTGATAATCGAAAGCACCTATGCAGATGAGGAACACACAGAACGCTCAGAACTAGAGAAACAGTTCATAGCAGAGGCCACCGACATCGTAGAGATGGGAGGCACCGTTCTTGTTCCAGCCTTTGGAGTTGGGAGATCCCAAGAAATCGCATGCATCCTAGCTGCTCACAAGTTTGAATATCCAGTCACTATTGACGGTATGATCCGTGGAGCAAATAGCATAATGATGAAACACGGTCAGTTCCTGCGAGACCCAAAACTGTTTAATGATGCTTTACATTCCGCTCATTGGATTGAAGGCTGGAGAGACCGAAGAAAAGCCGCTAAAAAACCTGGTGTTATCATTTCGACTGCAGGCATGCTTAAGGGCGGTCCATCCGTATTTTACATATCAAAGATTGGGAAAAAAGCGCGTAATGCCGTCTTTCTAGTCAGCTATCAGATACCAGGCACACCTGGAAGACAGTTACTTGACAAGGGTATATGCGTTATTGACGGAAAGATGCGAAAGATTAAGGCACGGGTTGGGCACTTCGATTTTTCATCCCACTGCGGAGCAAGCGAGCTTAAAGAATCCGTGAAAAAGCTGGGTGGAAAACCAAAGGTTTATGTAGTTCACGGCGCGGAAGGAAACTGTGAACTTTTCACAAAATGGATAAGGAATGAATTAGGTTTAGAAGCCACTGCGCCCAAGACCGGGGACGTTGTTAAGGTTTAGAGTGAAATGTATGAAAATCGGAATCTTGCGCATTGGACAAGTAGACTCTTATGTAATAAGCAGAATTCAAGAAAACTTGAACATTATTTTTCCCAGAACAACAGGCACATTACTTACTGAAACATTGTCCATACCAGAAGAAGCCTTCAACAAGACAAGACAGCAATACAGCTCAAACAGTTTACTAAGCAAGGTTCACAGCTACGCTGAAAAAGAGGAAGCTCTAAACCGCGTTTTAGGAATTGTGGATGTCGACATTTTCGTTCCAGAATTAAACTTCGTCTTCGGGGAAGCGGAATGCCCGGGAAAAGCAGCTTTAATATCTTTATGGAGGCTTAAACCGGAATTCTACGGAAAAACTTCAAACATGGAACTTTTTATCCAGAGAAGCACAAAAGAGGCTATACACGAACTCGGACACACTTTGGGTTTAAGACATTGTTCTAACCCGTTTTGTGACATGTATTTCTCAAATTCCATATTCGAAACCGACAGAAAGCAAAGCTTATTCTGCAGCAAATGCCACTTAAAAATTGAAAAAATCGTGGATAAACTAGGTTAGAGCCTTGAATGCCAAGTTTAAGGTCGGACTCATACATTTAACACCTATCCTAGCAAGCCTACTATCTGGAATGTTGTGTGCCCTCCTAATTTCAACAGCTCCATTGGAAATTTACGAAGTTACCCCTTTTCCCGAGGGCATTTTTGGGTCTATTGGTAACGCATGTTACTTTGTTGTTCTCGTTGGAGTTGGCGCGTCACTTTTATATCTGCTTTTAAAACGGAAAAACCATAAATTGATTACTTTGATTACCGGCTTTGCTTTAACAACCGCAGTTTTTACGCTTTCCATCATTTATCTATCCGCAACATTTTCAAAGTTCGCCATCCCTCAAATCGAAACCTTAACCCTAATTCTGAGCTTGTCATTGCTCATAACAGTCACAGTTGACTTCGTAATTTTTCGAAGCCGCAGCAAAGTTTGTGACTTAGTAGTTATATGTTTAGGAGGAGCCCTAGGCGCGTTTTTAGGAGTTTCAATTCCAACTTTAAGCGCAATTATGATTCTATGCTTTCTAGCGGTTTACGATGTATTTGCGGTTTATCATGGACCTGTGGGAAAAATAGTTCACGGCGGAGGACTTGATCAACTTCGTGGTTTAAGCTTCTCTTTCAAGAATCTTCAGATAGGATTGGGTGATTTAACTTTTTATTCCATGCTTTCGGGGCATATGCTTATTAAATTCGGCTTTATTCCATTCCTAGCCTCCATAATTGGCATTTTATTCGGATGCCTCTTATCGTTTAAAATGCTGGAAAGGAAGGGAATGTTCCCTGGGCTACCCTTTCCTATGCTTTTCGGTTTAACAGCAAGCTTACTTGCCTCATTAATACAATTCTAAACTTTCATGCCGCCTGCAGATTCAAATGCCTGATATGAATAGAGTGTGGGATTGCCCTCCATCTTGCGTAAAACTGCATGTTCCCTCCATGAAATCAAGTAGAGATTTGTTGAACAATTAAATTTTCTTTGTTGAACGAAAGAGACTATTCAGAGGAGCATCCTCTGCCCGTTAATCGGAAAGTTCATTAAGTCTAACTCTGCTCTTCAATAATAACTATGAAAAGCGAACATGCAAAGCCTAAGATCTGTGTGCGGAAAGCCCGCAGTTCTGACAGTGAGGCAGTGTTCAAATTTTGTGAGAAAACGTGGAGTTGGGGCGATTACATACCGAAGGTTTGGGATAGGTGGCTTAAAGAGAAAAATGGCAGAGTGTTTGTGGCTACAATCAACTGTGTGCCCGTTGGAATATCCCATTTAAGCATAGATAAACCCCATGAGGTATGGCTGAGCGCGGCGAGAACAGACCCGAAATATAGGCGGATTGGAGTGGCAACGGCAATAACTAAAAAATGTTTAGAATACGCCAAGCGAAAAGGCGCAAAAGTGGCGAGACTTGTAACAGAATCGGATAACACAGCTGCACGAGCGGCGCTACAAAAACTCGGATTCAAGCCAACAGCAGAATTCGTTGAAATGGCAACAGAAGATGTGTCGAAGGAAAAAAGCAAAAACTCACAACGGGTAGAAGAAAACGAAACAGAGGCAATATGGGATTACTTGAAAAACTCAGAAACTTATCGTAAAGCAGCAGGCTTATACACTGTTCTATACCATTGGTTTTCGCTAGAAAAACAAGACCTTGAACGTTTTGTTGAACGACGGAAAACAATAGCGCATAAAAACGAAATGGGCGACATGGATGGTTTGACGATGATTGATGATGCAACAGCACAGGAATGGCGTGAAAACACCATGCAAACATGCTATATAGACGGAGACTACGACGCAGTGTTTGACATGATAAAATTTCTTAAAAGTCGCTGCTACGCTTTAGGCGTCAAGAAGATTCACGGATTCACCTGCAACCACAAACCGATAACCACAGCGTTAGAAAAACTCGGTTTTGAACCGCCAGACTCAACAGAAATAGTTTATGAGAGAAAAATATGAAGTTTACGAAGAAACGTGCTGGATAAAGGTTTCAGGCGTGTACTGTAGTATCCCCCTAGCGTGATAGGCAAACCCTTTAGCAACTAAAACCTTCAAAATCTTTTCAGGACATAAACGCTTCTGTATTAAAAGCTCCAAAGCACGCGTGTAATTGCGGTTAAGCTCCCGCACAGCCAACAGTTGCTTCTTACGAGACAAAACATAATTCTTACACTCAACCAAATAAGCTAAAGACATGTTAGGTTTCACAGCCAAAACATCACAATGATTTCGACGAGTAAAAACAATGTAACCCTTCTTCTTAAACGCCCCAGCAATCATATCCTCAAGTAAAGTGCCACTCACACCAACACCACATAGTATGGTAAAGCTTCCATAGCTCACTATATAACCTTAAAGGAAAGTTTAAATAAAATATGGTTTATTTCGTAGTTAGCTTCAAACAAAACATGGATGGCTACTATTGTCAAAAGAATTTCGTCATATAATCAGAATTACAGGCACAGACGTAGACGGCGCTCTAAAAGCACCCTACGCCCTAACAAAAATTAAGGGAATAAGCCTTAACCTCGCAAATGCAATATTGAAAAAAGCTGGAATAGACCCTGACGTGAGGGCAGGTTTTCTAGCAGAGGCTAAAGTTGAAAAAATAGAGGAAATAATAAAAGAGCCAACGAAGTTTGGACTGCCAAACTGGCTCCTAAACAAGAGAAAGGATTTAGAAACTGGAAAAGACCTACACTTAATCAGAGCAGACCTTACCTTAAGAACTAAGATGGACATTGACAAGATGACGGAGATAAAATCGTGGCGGGGATACCGCCATGCTTATGGACTGAAAGTGCGTGGACAAAGGACAAGGAATACTGGAAGAAAAGGGAAAGCTGTTGGAGTGAGAGTGACAACGAAAAAGAGAAGGATGTAAACAGTCATGGGTGACCCAAAAAAACAAAGAAAGAAACATGAGACTCCTCGGTTTCCATGGCGAACAGACGTTTTACAGGAAGAGCTCAAACTTTTAGGCCAGTATGGTTTACGAAATAAGCATGAATTATGGCGACATAAAACAACGGTTTCGAAATTTAGGGGGATAGCCCGTTCCCTCATAGGTAAAACGCCTGAAGAACGCAAAAAGATGGAGGAGGAACTTGTAACACGTTTGAAAAAGCTTGGCATAATGCACGAAACAGCGGTTTTGGATGATGCTTTGGACTTAACAATTGAGGACCTCCTTGAACGCAGACTTCAGACAATCGTTTTTCGGAAAGGCTTAGCCAAGTCAATTTACCAAGCCCGTCAACTAATAGTTCATGGGCACATAGCCATAGGAAAACAGCGAGTAACCGTGCCAAGCTATCTGGTGGCGAGGGAAGAAGAAAAACAGGTATCATACGCTCCTCAAAGTCCACTTGTAAAGCCAAGCCATTCTCTACGCCAAACAATAGCGGTTGTAGCTGCAACAGAAACGAACTCGAAAGAAGCACAATCGGAGGAAGAATAATGAGCAGTGTCAGCAAAAAAACTGAAAGATGGGCCGTTGTCCACATTTACAGCTCCTATAACAACACAATAGTTCACGTAACGGACGTTTCAGGCGCAGAAACAATAGCCAGAACATCTGGAGGAATGTTTGTAAAGGCGGACAGAATGGAATCCTCACCTTACGCAGCCATGCGGGCAGCCTCCGCAGCGGCAGGAATGGCAAGAGACAAAGGAATAACAGCCATACACATCAAAGTAAGAGCCCCGGGAGGGTCAGGCCCAAGAACCCCTGGTGCAGGTGCACAAGCAGCCATAAGAGCCTTAGCGAGGGCAGGTTTTCGCATAGGACGCATCGAAGAGGACACACCTGTCCCGCATGATGGCACACGGCGACCAGGCGGTAGAAGAGGAAGAAGAGTTTAGCCTAAATTTCCCATAACCTTGTGAATTTCGCGTTTATTTTCTTTTGTTGATAGAAAAATTGAAATAATGCACCAGTATTCTATTGAACGGCACAGTAGTATTGTATGCTATTGCGGAGTGTTTATACAAGTGGAAATCGAAGTGCTTGAAAAAGACGATAGGAACATGCGTTTGCTAATTCGGGAAGCTGAAGTTCCGTTTATGAACGCCTTAAGAAGGATAGTACTCGCTGAAGTTCCGTGCATGGCAATAGATGAAGTTGTAATAGTTGAGAACTCTTCCATATTACAAGATGAAATTATAGCCCACAGGCTTGGACTTATCCCCCTTAAAACCGACCTAGATGGTTATAACTTACCTGAAAAATGCCCATGTAAAAGTGAATTCGGATGCAACCTTTGCAGAGTCTCGCTTACACTAGACGTAGAAGCAAAGGAAGGAACGAGAACGGTTTATTCTGGCGAGTTAATTTCGGAAAACCCGGACATAGCGCCAGTAAGCAACAAAATCCCCATAATAAAACTGGCAAAAGGACAAAAACTAAGCCTTGAGGCCTATGCAAGACTTGGAAAGGGAAAAAACCACGCGAAATGGCAGCCAGTTTCAATGTGTACATACAAGTTTTTCCCAAAAATAGAAATTCTTAGTAAGCGTTGCGATGCTTGTGGAAAATGTGTAGAAATTTGTCCAAGAAAAGTCTTGGCTAAGACTAAGAATAAGATAGAAATTCGTGATTTGACGACTTGCACACTTTGCCAAGACTGTGTTGACGTTTGCCCACAAAATCCTCCAGCAATAAAAGTCAGTTGGGAAGAAAACACTTTTATATTCAGTCTGGAATCTACGGGTGCGCTTCCCCCAGAAAGAATAATGACAGAAGCCGTTAAAATCTTGGATGAACAGCTAAAGGAATTCAGAAGTCAAATCAAGGTGAAGAAGAGTGAAAAAAGTTAAAGCGACAAACCCAGAGCTCATAAAGCTTATTCGTTTCCTAAGAAAGCAAAGCAGAGAAAACAAGGCTAATATCTGGCGGGAGATCGCTGAACGTCTAGCAAAGCCTAGAAGAAAACGCATAGCCGTGAACTTAAGCCGCTTAAACAGGCATACACAAAAGAATGAAATGGTGGTGGTTCCAGGCAAAGTGTTGGGTGCAGGCGAAATCAACCATCCGGTAATAGTGGCAGCCTTTGCTTTCTCTGAAAAAGCAAAGGAAAAAATAAAGGCTGCAAAGGGCAAGTGCCTATCCTTTATTGACTTGATTAAGAAGAATCCGAAGGGCTCAAATGTCAAGATAATTGGGTGAGAACATGCAGACAACAAGCAAGCCAGTCACCATAATAAATGCAGACGAACTTATTCTGGGCAGAATGGCAAGCATAATTGCCAAGCGATTATTGAAAGGTGAAAAAATAATAATTGTGAATGCTGAAAAAGCTATGCTTTCCGGGAAACTGAAAAGCAAAGTAAGGGAAGCCAAAGAATTCCTCGAAGTAGGACATCCAAGAAAGGGCCCATTTCACTATAGAAGACCAGACAGAATAGTTAGAAGAACCTTGAGGGGCATGCTCCCATACAAACAACCCAGAGGTAAACAAGCGTACAAAAGGCTTAAGGTGTTTATAGGAATACCAGACGAGCTTAAAGACCGAAAAATGGAAACTTTAACTGATGCACAAGCCAAAAAGTTAACATGCCCATACTTTACGCTTGGCGAGTTCGCGAAAGATATAGGGTGGAATCTGGGGAAATAATTATGCCAGCGAAAAAAGTTTTAGTTGTTAGCGGAAAAAGGAAGACAGCCATAGCACGGGCTGTTGTTAGACCTGGAATTGGAAGAATACGCGTAAACAGAATTCCTTTGGAAATTTTTGAACCGGAAATTGCACGTGAGAAAGTCATGGAACCGCTCATACAAGCTGGAGATAATGTTTGGAAGCAGCTGGACATAGACGTAAAGATTTCAGGCGGAGGCTATATGGGACAAGCAGAAGCGGCAAGGATGGCTATAGCAAATGCTTTGTTAAAGTGGACGAAAAGTTCACGTTTACGTAAGGTTTTTGTTGAATATGACAGAACAATGGTTGCCGGAGATTCCAGAAGAAAAGAGCCTAAAAAGTTTGGAGGGCCGGGAGCACGGGCTAGAGACCAGAAAAGCTACAGATAAGGAGGCGATAATTGAATGATTATACCAGTAAGATGTTTTACATGTGGCAAATTAATTGGAGACAAATGGGAAGAATTCGCTAGAAGGGTCAGAGCTGGAGAGAAAGCAGGCGAGGTTTTAGACAGCCTAGGAATTAAAAGGTACTGTTGTAGACGCATGCTATTGTCGCACGTAGAAATAATCGATGAAGTTCTACGCTTTTATGAAGAGGCTGAAAAACGAAAAGAGGCAAGAAACTATTATTAATGAAGAATGAAAAGGAGAAAAACATGTCAACAGTTATTGAAGATATGGTTGCAAGAAAAGTTTTCAACAGCCGAGGAGAAGAAACAATAGAAGTTGATGTCGTAACGACCTCAAGTTTTGGAAGAGTCTCCGCCCCTGCTGGAAAAAGCCGTGGAAAAGCCGAAGTAGTCTATTATCCACAAGGCGGGGTTGACCAAGCACTGGAAAAGGTTGAAGAACTAATAGCTCCAGAACTTGTTGGATTAAACGCTGATTTCCAAGATGAAATTGATAGGACACTGCATGAAATCGATGGTTCAAAGGATTTCAGAGTGATAGGTGGAAACACCGCCTTCGCCGTTTCGCTTGCTAATGCAGAGGCAGCTGCAAATTCTTATGGTCTTCTTCTCTTCCAATATTTAGGAGGGTACGTTGCCCATGAGCTCCCTTACCCCCTTGGAAACGTGGTGAGCGGCGGAAAACACACAAGAGGGAAGTCTCCAGATATACAGGAGTTTCTGGTTCTTCCCCACAGAGCTGAATCCTTCTTGGAAGCAGCTACGGCTAATACCCAAATTCATGGAAGAGTTGGTGCCACTCTAAAAAAGAAGGATAGACTTTTCAGCGGTGGAAGAAGCGACGAAGGGGCTTGGGTTGCCAACATCGGAAATTTAGAGGCTCTCGAGGCTTTAGCTGACGCGTGCGAAGAAGTTAGCAACGAGTTAGGTTTTGAATGCGGTTTAGGCATCGACGTTGCAGCATCTTCCCTATGGAATAGCAAAGAAAAAACTTACGTTTACCAAAGGGAAAGGAAAAAGCGGGATTCAGGCGAACAATTAGAATTCATTTTAGAGCTTATCAGAAAATATCATCTAGTCTACGTTGAGGACCCCTTCCATGAGGAAGACTATAGAAGTTTTGCAGAACTCACCAAAAAAGTGAATTGCTTAATTTGCGGCGATGACCTGTTCGCCACAAACAACGAAAGGTTAAGCCGTGGAATAAAAACGCGCGCGGCTAACGCAGCTATAATAAAAGTGAATCAGGTTGGCACACTTACAGATGCTTGGGAAACAATCGAAACGGCAAAGAGAAATGGATACGTACCAGTAATGTCGCATCGTTCAGGCGACACATGCGACTGGCACATAGCCCACTTGGCTGTAGCTTTCAAATGTCCAATAATAAAGACGGGAGTTGTCGAAGGAGCACGAATCGCAAAGATAAACGAGTTAATAAGGATAGAGGAGTTTTTGGGAGACAGAGCCGAAATGGCTCATCTTCAGATGCTTTAGGAGATGAAAGTTTGTCAGAAGACGAAGAAATTAAGGAAACAAAAGAAGAGGAAAAGTTCGAGCAAGAGCATGGAACAACCGAATCAGTTGTGGAAGAAGAGTTTCTACTGCCGCGGGACACGCTCTTATCCGCGGGAATACATATTGGAACAAGGATGAAAACAAAGGACATGGAGCAGTTTATATACCGCGTTAGACCGGACGGCTTATTCGTCTTAGACGTTAAAAAGACTGACGAGCGCATAAGAGTAGCCGCTAAATTCCTAGCACGATTCGAACAATCAAAAATTGCTGCAGCCGCAGCCAGACTTTATGCACAAGAGCCGGTCAGAAAATTCTGCGAAGTAACCGGAGCAACCCCGGTGGCTGGACGTTTCATTCCAGGACGTTTATCAAATCCGTTGTATCCAGATCGCA
>DAOUTL010000018.1 GCA_030626685.1 Candidatus Bathyarchaeota archaeon
CTGGTGGCGTTGCTGGTCAAGTTTTTCTGGTGGCGAGGGGGGTTGATCTCGGTAAGCCAAACATGGATTTTCTGGAGCGGAAAGGACTTTTAGGTTTTGTGCCGGGTATAAAGGAGCTTATGCAGAGGTATCCAGACAAGATTAAGGTACCTTTGGACGTTGCTGTGGAAGTGGACGGTAAGCGAAAAGAGATTTCGGTTAATGAACTGCCGACGGATTATCCAATATTTGACGTTGGAGCAAAAACTGTTGAGGACTATGCGAAGATTATAAGGAGTGCGAAGTCAATTGTGGTCAGCGGACCCATGGGAGTTTATGAAAACAGCGAATTTATCTTCGGAACAAAAAGAATTTTAGAGGAAGTCGCGAATTCGCAAGCGTTCTCTCTTGCGGGTGGCGGTCACACGGTAGCAGCCCTACAAGAGCTTGGGCTGTCCAGTAAAATCTCTTACATCAGCACCGCTGGTGGAGCACTGATAGAGTTTCTGATGGGCAAGAAACTGTCAGGTGTTGCCGCACTTGAAAAAGCAGCAGCCAGAAAACCTTAACCACCCCTCTTATTTTTATGCTTGACTTATTTTCTCAATTAAACAAAAAACACCCATGACGACATGATATAGGCGTTGGTGCTAAGCCAACCATTTAGAACATGTTATCGTAGGGAATTCAAGCTGAACTTGAAGAAGAGCTTAGCTCCTTTTGTGCCGCGAAAGAAAAAAAATATTGTAACACAAATCAGCTGGTGTGTGCTTTTATAAATCAAGTTAAAATTTTATGAGCTTTTGACTTCTTCATTTACTTGTGAAGTTATAAACTTGGAAAGCGTACATACATGTACTTCTGCTTTTTGATTTTATTCTAAATGTCGCGTGCGCTAGTTTTAATTAGCACAACTAAGACTCATTAATTATTGGATGACAAGAAAATGTCCGAGAAGAATAAACAGACAACTCTCGAAGGAAAGATTGCACCACGAGGAAAAGTTGATCCTAGAAACAAACTCAATGATTTGACTGGCAAAGAATGGAACTACGCCACCAGAAGTGTAATTGTCACAGCCTATCCTGTAAGTGGCCCAAAAAGTTTGGCTGCAGAGATTCGGCGTCAACATCCCTCGCCGAAACCTCCCCAATTATGTCGACATTTCGTCAAATTTTTTACGAAGAAAGGTGCGACGGTTTTAGATCCATTTATGGGAGTTGGGGGAACTCTTATAGCATGCTCTTTGTCAGGAAGGAAAGGAATTGGAATTGATATCAATCCAAAATGGATAGAGACCTATAAGAAAGCGTGTAGCTTTTTGGGTATTCAAGTGCAGACGGTATATTGCGCGGACAGTAGAGAAATATTGAAATTGGGACTACCGGAAGTCGATTTCATACTTACGGACCCTCCTTATTCATTCATGCTTTCGAAGGAACGAACTGGAGAGAAAAAGAAAATTGGAAAAGGTTTCGAAGCCAAGCCCTTTTCGACCTTGCCTCAAGACCTTGGAAATGTTGATTACCCTACCTATAGAAAAGAACTGAAGAAGATAATGGCCTTAGCGTGTAATAGGTTAAGAAAGGGAAAATATGTTGCCATATTTGCCAAAGACCTCAGTCACGAGGGGCGAATGACACCAGTTCACTGTCATATTATCCAAGACATGATGGACATCCCTCTACGCTACAAAGGTTTGACGATTTGGTACGATAAAACAATCAACCTATATCCTTTTGGTTATCCTTATCAGTACGTACCCAATCAAGTTCATCAATACATCCTAATCTTCCAAAAGGAGAACGACGTAACAGTTCCGGAGGTGTAGGAATGCCCACTGAAAGGACTCTGGGATGGGTACAAGATGCGTATGACCTTAAAAAGATAATTCTCGTGCCTTCAGTTGTGGAGGAGGAGGAAAGGGTAACCTACTCAGAACTCTCCCATCGTGTGCATACCCGTCTAGAAGTTGGTGCTGGCCGCCCTCGTTGGCCTTGGGCTGTTGACGGTTTTATCAGAGCTGCTCATTCATTGCAACTCTTAAAATACTTTCGTGAAGATGATACGTTTACTTCAACAACACATGCCTCTTCCATCCTGTCATCGATAAGCAGAAGAATAAGAACGCTTGTTGGAGAAGAGACGCTGGAGCCGGAGCCAAGGAACATAGATGCCTTCAAAGAAGTAATGTTGATGAATCCACAGGTTGTCCGGCTGTTATTCCTACTCGACCAAAACCCAGAGGGCTTGACTAAGTATGAGATTGGTGAAAGGTTTGGCTTCGTTGGCGAGCCGGGTTTCAGTCACATTACACAAGAGTTGAGAATTAGATCAGAAGATCCGAATGCAGAAGGAAGCGCCGACAAATATGCTCGCACGTATTTTAGATGGCTTGAACAAATGGGTTGGGCCGAGTCACGACATAAACCCGTAGTAGTTGATAACGAGACTAGAAGTTATCAGGCATATTACATTACATACGAGGGTAGACAAGCCAAACGCAGAGCTGAAGGTTTACCGAAATACGTTGTGTATGAATCTTTGGCAAGTAGAAAAAATCCTTTTTGGGATAGAGAAAGAAGAATCAGAGCCACTCTGATCGACATTTTGTCTTCAAGAGATCCAATGCGACTTGATGGTATCAGGAATCTACTTATCGAGAGGTTGAATGAGCGTTTTTCTAAGAAAGCAGTAAAGATAGAGATAGAAGAACTGGTGAATTTTGGATTAAGAATTTCCAGAGCGAGAAGTACTTACAAGTTACATGATAGGCTCATTCTCGATATTCCGTATCTTCCTCCGATCGGACCAGCAGTCCCAGAAATTAGACCCGCTGAACAAATTCGGTGGGAGGCTCAGCACCTCTCAGAAGATTTGTTAGAAGCACTGGCCATAGCTTTTGATTCTTCTAGATGGAGAGAATTAGAAGACAAAGTTCTAGTGATTTTTGAACAACTGGGCTACTCGTGTAAACACCTTGGCTACCATGCTCCAATTCGAGAAAATCCAGACATAATCTCCTATTATCTTGATTCTCGTGGGGTTTTTGATAGGTATGCATTAATTATTGACACGAAGGCATACAGAAGACTATACACAATACCCAGTAATGCACGAAGAGCCATGGTGAGCTATATCAACGACAACGCTGAAGATATGGTTAGAAATCTTGTTCCAAACATCAAGTTTTCATTCGTTTCGGGAAAATTTGGGGGGAATATTCCAGAGAAGCTTTTGAAGATACAGAGTGAAACTCGCGTTATGGGTTCTTGCATCACTGTGGAAGCTTTGCTTTTTGCGCTCGAACAGCGGAGGGTTCATCCGGCAAGTGTAAACCCAATGAGATTAGGACCGCTTTTTTCCTCGATGCGCGAGATCACTAAAGCTGATATCGACAGTCTTTACAGGGAGTAAACAAGAGCAGGGCAGCTTGGTCTAGACAATTAGATTGAGGCTATCGCTTTGGTATTGTATGGCTCAGTTTTCCTTCACGGAAGTATGCCTTAAAAGACTTCTTGCATTTCTTACAGTCAAACCTCTTCACATGAAAAGCTGAATAATCCCACTCCTTAGTCGTAGTAGAAACTTCAGTACCACACCTTGGACACCTAACCAAGACCAAACCTCCACGATAAAATGTAATGCAATGACTTGATAACATTTTCGCATGCATATTGGACAACAAACGGGATTAGCGGGGACTAGCATGCATGTATATAACAATACAACGAGTTCGTAGAAGATAATTTCGATTATTTTTGAAGGAATACTTGGTCCTTCTACTCGATAGAGGAGAGAGCCCATATCCTTTTCAACGGAATTTTCGCTTTTATTTCAGGGTCTATTTTTTCGTAGTTCTTGAGTAGCTGTTCAATTAGTTGCTGAGGCCCCCATAGCTTAATCTGAAAGGCGTCTTTTCTTGCCTCTTTCTCTACCGTATTTTTGAATCCTGCCCATGAAACCAGCAGTCCATGTGTGGCATTAATTGATGACATTGTGCCCTTGAGCTGTCGATAAACATCCACACCAACGGTAGATTTCTGAGATTTGACTTGGACGCATATTCTCGGCTCCGATAATCCAAGTGGACCTTTGGAGGCGGTAATATCGACACCTCCATCACTTCCCGGAGGGGACTGGGCTGTCATGAAACCTTGTGCTTCAAGAATGGAGGCTACTAGCGTAGCTAACTCGTGACCTTTGAATTTTCTTTGAATGAAATCGTTTATTTGATTTAATGCTTCATCTTCAATGTCTCTCAGGATCTCTTCTCCGGGAACTCCCGTTTCAGTTACAGGTTTTTTTCCTGCTATAACATCTACCACCCTCTTTTCGGCGTTTCTAGCCCGAGCTCGACAAAAGGTCATGTATGCGCCAAATGAATAGAGGAGATCTTGGTCGAAACTTGTCCGAGGGACATCCGTCTTCTTCCATTCAACACATCTAGTATGTCGCATTTCTGTCCCAAGGTCATTTCGAAATTCATAGTCGCTCTTGATTACACCAACAGCTATCTTTCTTGTCGTCTTTAGTGGAACAACTATAATATCCCCTATTTTCGCTTTCTTGATAAACGAAAGAATCTGGCCAACATGATTCCTCATCCTCCCTGTAGATGCATCAGGATATGTATTCCGGTATAATGTCTTCAGTTCATTTCGTGTGTTGATTTGAGAAAGATCTCCTAAATCTTCCCAACCAATCCCCAATACAGAATTTTCTAACATTCGCCTTTCTCGTTGGCCTCGACGTCCTCCTTTACAAATCCACAACGGCATGATTCCCACTACCAAACAGTTTGTACAAATTGAAGTTTAAGTTTTGTGCAACAACCAGCGCGCACTAAAGCCTCCACAAGTATACAATTAACGATTCTCCAATAAACGTTGCCAAACAATATACCAACTTTCTTGACTTGGCATGTCTGATATAAAAAATTTCTTTGCCCGACAAAACTAGTAGGATGTAACTGCTGCATTTTTGGGTACTCAAAAGAAATTTTTTCTCGGTACTCAAATCAGCTGGCGCGCGCTTTATCTTTTATGCGGATAAGTGGCTTGAAGCTCTCGGTTGGAGCAAAGGTATAACGCTGAAAATTGACCGAGACCCAGACGGCAACATAAAGATTCGCAAAACATAGAGACATTTAAAAAAAGCTACTCGTGCGTTAGTTTTTCAATTAAGTCAACCATTCTGTTTTCTTCTCGTTCTTTTGGTCATCGCATCGCATATAGCAAATTAGAAATAACCGCGTGAGTTGATAAAGTGAATAGAGGTTAACGCTTTGACAAGCGTAGTATTTGTATTTGAGATTCACCAACCACACAGGCTAAGGCGAAATTTCTTTTGGGAAAACAAAATTTTTAAACGTGCAAAAAAGGAAGAACTTTTTAACTACTACTTTGACAACGCAGTAAATAAGGAAGTTTTTGAAAGAGCATGCAAAAAATGTTATTTTCCATCAAACCAGATACTGCTTGACCTAATTGACAAATACAAAAGGGAGAAAAAACAAGTTAAAGTCTCATTCAGCCTGTCCGGAGTTTTTCTGGAACAATGTGAAAGGTTTAACAAAGACCTTTTGGAATCCTTCAAACAACTCGCAGAAACCGACTGCGTGGAATTTCTTAACCAAACCCATTATCATTCACTAGCAAGCCTCTATCCAGAAAAAGAAGAATTCATCGAACAAGTAAAAATGCACCAGCAAATAATGAGAGACCTGCTTAATTGTATGCCTAAGGTTTTTGAAAACACGGAACTGCTTTACAACAATGCAATAGCAAGAACTATTGAGAAACTCGGCTACAAGGGAATTTTCACAGAAGGCGCGGAAAGGATACTTAGAGGAAAATCGCCGAACTACCTTTACACACCCAAAGGCTGTAAAAAAATCATGGTTTTGCTGCGAAACTATAAGCTGACGGATGATATTGGGTTTAGGTTTTCAGCAAGATGGTGGAGTGAATGGCCCCTAACAGCAGATAAATATGCAAGTTGGCTGGCGGCAACATCGGGCCAATGCATCAACATCTTCCCAGACTACGAAACCTTCGGCGAGCATCAATGGCCAGAGACGGGCATACATGAGTTTCTAAAACATTTGCCAAAAGAGATTTTGAAACGGCAGAACCTGTACATGGCTACACCTTCCGAAGTTATAGAGAAGTATGCGCCGGTAGGAGAAATCGACGTTCCAGAACCTGGCGGAACCGTTTCTTGGGCTGATCTGGAGAGAGATGCAAGTTGTTGGCTTGGAAATACACTGCAGTGGGCTTACTACACAAATATAAGGAGACTCGAGCCGCTTGTTAAGGAAGCGGATGACAAGGAATTCTTGAAAATATGGAGGTGTTTCCAAACGAGCGACCACCTTTACTATATGTTCACTTCGGGTGGAGCACCAGGCGAAGTTCACTCCTACTTTAACCCCTTCAGCTCTCCAGCAGATGGCTTTGTAACCGCACAATCAGCAATAATAGATTTTGAAAACAGAGTAAGACTTGCAGTTATTGCTGCAAACGAACCCTTCTTATTTTATACAGGCCTAGGAGAAAAATGCTTCACAGGAACAATGGCGTTGAGCTTAAAGGGATTCGCAAAAAATCTTCGAAAAATCAGCATGAAATCTCTAGAATTTCACAATAGCCACGGAGATTTTGAAAAATGGGCGGAAAATTCGCTTTACGATAAAACATTAGCGGAACAGTTGAGAAAAATAAGACTTTCAAAACTGAAAGGAGAGAAACTTAGAAAATCAATAGTTAAAGTTGTCAATGAAAGATTCAGCGAGTTGAGTATGCAGATGCAAACAGTGACCAAGTACTTTTGAAACAGGCTTGCGTATGCTTTTATAAGAAAACCTTACTAAAACTATGCTTAAAGCTGCCTAAAGGTGAAAAACGTTGAGAGAAGAACTTCCACTTTCAGAAAAAATTTTGCAAACATTACATAACCTATGTGCGACAGCTCCAAACTTAGCCAGAAGAAGTGAAGAACTGGCACAAGTTTTGCAAATTGACTTAAACGATGTGGAAAAAATTCTAGATAATTACGGTATTGAAGGCTTTGTGGAAAGCTTCACGGATAACGAGGAGAAAAAAAGGTATTACTTGACTGGAAGCGGGATAATAAAGGTCTGCGCGCTCTTTACGTAGTGAAAGTAATGCGTGTCATACTTTTCTCATGGGAGTATCCGCCGAGAATAGTTGGGCAGCTTGCAGACTACGTGAAAGAGCTTGCCGTGCAACTTGTCAAAAACAATGTGGAAACCTACGTGGTTACTTATCATGATTTCCTAACCGGACAACGTGATGAGCTGGAAGGTGTTAAAACTTATAGAGTGACGAATCCTGTTCGCACACATATTGGTGTTCTCACGTGGGTTCTCACTTTAAATCAGGAAGTTGAAAGGGCGGCAGCCAACATCTATTACAACGCAAGTAAACAGGTAGACCTGATAGATGCGCATGATTGGCATTTCATACCAGCCGCAGTCACCTTGAAAAAAGCGCTTAACATACCGTTTATTTATTCCGTGGAAAGTCTAGAAGACCAGCGTTCTCATGGCGCAGATTCGCCTTTTAACATGGCTATCAGGAGCATTGAACGGCTGGGGATGCATGAAGCGGAAAAAATACTTGCAAAATCTGAATGGATGCGGAATGAAGTTTTTAGAATATACAAGGTTCCATTGGAAAAGGTAAAGGTGATCTCGCCAAAATCCACGAATTGGATGACGGATGTCTTAGAAACCTACAGAAGTGTTGCAGGAGGCATAATCTCTAAATGACTCGAGAATTGACTGTTATAATGCTTACTTGGGAGTTTCCGCCAAGGATTATTGGTGGAATATCACCGCACGTTTATTATTTATCGAAAAGTCTGGCGAGAAATAACGTGAAGGTTTATGTGGTTACATGTGATTTTCCCGGGGCACCTCAACACGAAATTGTTGACGGCGTAGAAGTTTTCCGAATAGATTCTTACAAGAACCCTTCTCCCGACTTTGCAACATGGGTTTACTTAATGAACGTGAATATGCAGAAGGAGGCAGCCGCTCTCGTTAACAGTTTAGGCGGAAAAGTTGACGTTTTTCATGCCCATGACTGGCTTGTTGCAAATGCGGGAATCGGTCTAAAACATGTTTTTAGGAAGCCGCTTTTAGTCACCATTCATTCCACTGAAATTGGGCGGAGAAATGGAATTCATTTTGATTATGAAAGGATGATTCATGAAACAGAGGCGTGGCTCACATATGAGGCGTGGAAAGTGATATGCTGCAGCGATTACATGGTTTCACATGTTCGATGGGCTTTCGGGCTTCCCGAAGATAAAGTAGTTATGATTCCGAATGGTGTAAATGCTGAAGAGTATGCAAAAACTGAGAAGGACCATTTAAGTCGGTTCAGAGGCAAGTTTGCTTTGCCAGAAGAAAAAATTGTGCTTTTTGTCGGAAGATTAGTGTATGAGAAGGGGGTTCACGTTCTTATTAATGCCGTCCCGAAGGTCTTAGAAAAGGTTAAAGCGAAGTTTATAATCGTAGGCAACGGCTACATGAAAGAACAACTTTCAAACCTCGTTAAAAACATGGGATTAGCCCATAAAGTACTGTTCACAGGATTCGTAGATGATGAAACCCTACGAAAACTGCAGAAATGCGCAGATGTTTCTGTCGCGCCATCACTTTTCGAACCCTTCGGAATAGTTGCTCTCGAAGCAATGGCTGCGAAAACTCCAGTTGTGGTTTCGGACACTGGTGGTTTATCAGAAATAGTTGAACATGACGTAACTGGAGTTAAAGTTTATGCAAATAATCCAGATTCGCTAGCGTGGGGAATAACAAGAGTATTACTAAATGACGCATATGCGAATAGAATAAAAACAAACGCATACGAAAAAGTTCAGGAAAAATACAACTGGAATAAAATAGCTCAGCGGACAAAAGCTGTTTACGAAGCGGTTTTAAATGAGTGTTCAAAGAGTGTTTGGGCTTAACAAACGCTGCGGAAAATTACGGATATTTGAGCTTGATGGCTTTGTTCGGGCAAGTATCTACACATTTTAGGCAGTAAATGCATTCCGGATCACTGAATTTCTCCCATGGCAAATCTAAAATGTCAACATGCATTGGGCAAACTTCAACGCAGAGACGACATTCACCCTTGGCACATTTAACCAAGTCCCTATGCAAGCCAAGAAAGCTAAACTTGTTCAAAATTGCCATGATTGCTCCATGCGGACAGAAATATTTGCACCAAACCCGTGGAACATAAGCAGCAAAAACAAGAACCACAATCATAATGAATAGTTGAAACCAGAAAAGGGGAGGCAGAGTCGAGATTCCAGACAACACGTCCGAAAAAGGTATTTGTGATACCGCATTACGAAAGTCTAGAATCATTTTCGGCAAGGTTGCAAACAATGTTTCCGCTGGACTTAGCGTAGTAAACGGAGCCTCTGCAAAAATGCCTAAAGCGTTTTCGTAGCTTCTGCTGATTCCCATAAGTTTTGCCGCGGAAAAGGTTACACTAATGAACAAAGTGATGCCTAAGATAGCATATTTTATGTAAATCATGCTTTCATGGGTTCTTGGCGAAAGTTCCATTTTTTTATGCTTAATGAAACTAACTAAATCTTGAATAAAACCGAAGGGGCAAACCCAACCGCATAAAGACTTACCAGACAATATGCCTATGATTAGAAATGAGGCTATTGCAAGCCATGGGAAAATAGTGTCATAAAGCGTGAATTGTAAAGCTGTAAAAGCGTCGCCCACAGTATTCAGCTCCATTCCCCAAGTCCAGAGAACAGGTAGCAAAAGAGGCAATGTACCGAGATTAAAGATTATTGCGCTAAAGAATACGAAGGAGAAGAATTGTACTATTCTACGAAGCACATTGAATTTAAATAAGCTTTCTTTGATTTTGTCTTTCAATTTCTAGCCTCTTCCATGCGGTTAATGAAAATCGGGGTTATTTATTTTCCGATTACCTTAACGTCTTCTACAAGAACCCACGGCGCGATTAGTTGACCAATTTTCCTTTCATTGTTAGCCAGCGCAGAAATGTTTGTTAATACTTGAAAGATATTACCAGCTAACATGGCTCCTTTAGTAGCATAAGCAATTTCGCCATTCTTGATTTTCCAAGCTGGAGTTGCAACAACAGAGAATTCTCCACTAGCTGGATTACTGCTGTGTGCCCCTTGCAAAGAATATACGAGGAGACCCTCATCCACTTCGCTAATGAGTTCCTTTGGTGATCTGTTTCCAGCCATGAGATGAAAGTTTGTGGCTTCCACGTTTGGCGTGGATAGATATCCTGCTCTTGACGCGTTTCCTGTGCTTTCTTTCCCTTCTTTTTTAGCGGTATAATTATCATAGATGAAGTTGTGTAGAATGCCTTTTTCTATAATGAGTGTTTTTTGTTGAGGAACCCCTTCGCCGTCGAATTTCCATGTGCGGAGACCGCCGTTAAATAAGCCGTCATCGTAAATTGTCACGATTTCAGAAGCAACTTGTTTCCCTATCTTGCCCTTAAAAGCGGATTGATTTCTCTGCACGTAGTCCGCCTTAACCGCGTTAATCAGAGTATAATAAAGAAGTTGTTGCAAGGCAAATTGGGTGAATATTACGTTGGTGTTCTTCGTTTCCATCCTCTTGGCTTTTAATGCCGAAACCGTCAGTCGCGCAGCTTCTCTGCCAACCCATTCCGGGTCAATATCGTAGCTTCTTTCGGTGTTAAATTCGAAGCACACTGGTGTTACTTCGCCGCCTTCATGACCTATCGTCGCCAAACTGCACTCAATAATTGTCCCATGGTCGAAGCTTGCAATGCCGTTTGAGTTGGCGATAGCTCTAGATAGGTATGATGCACCCGCTCCTCCCTCTATTGGAAAGACACGTTTATCTGTTTTTTCGGCTGCATCCAACATCACAGAAGCGACTTTCACTAAATCTTCAGACCGAAGCTCAACAATGTTGCTGTCGTAAGTGTTTTCCACAGATGCGAAGGTTTTCTTGGCAGGAAGGTTGTGCCAGTCTTCATCCGGTTTACTCGCCTTAGCGGAGCTTAACGCTTTGAGAACTATTTCTTTGATTGCTGCTTTGCTTTCTAATATGTTCGTGTAGGAGAAGCCTACCGCCTTGTTAATTATGGCTCTGACCCCTAATCCTCGGTCAATTATTCGAGAGGTTCTAGCAATCTGTCTCCGTTCAATAACAACGTTAGTGGTGAGACCTTGATACACGAAAGCCTCAACTTCGTCCGCGCCCTTCCTTAAGGCAAAACTGACTGCGTCTTCGGCTAAATTTAGCATTTCCTCTTGCTTAAGCACTACCACCAACCAACGCCTCCTTCACCCTAATGTGGGGACCACCATCACATATGAAAGCTGTTTGACCCTTCCCGCATCTTCCCGGCCATAACTCAAAGTCCTTTCCAACAGCATCTACTTTGAACAAAGTCTCAAGCGTGTTACCACTTATTGAAGCATTACACACGGGCTCACCCACCTCACCATTAACTATTTCATAAGCTTCTTGGATACCCACTTGAAAAGTGCCATCCAGGTTTGCTTGGCCACCTCTAAAGCTTTTAAAGTAATAGCCAAATTTTATGTCTTCAATCAATTCTTCGAAGGAATAGTCTTTTGGCTCCATGAATGTGTTGCGCATTCGGATTATGGGTTCAAACCGAAAGTCTTCAGCCCTTGCGTTGCCTGTTGGTTTTGTATTAAATTTTTGTGCTGTTTCACGATTATGCATTAGTCCAACGACAACACCGTCTTTAACAAGAATTGTTTTCTGTGCTGGAACCCCTTCATCATCGTGTTTGAAGGAGCCGAAAGCACCTCTTATTGTGCCGTCATCATAAAAAGTTACAACGTCAGAGGCCATTTTCTTTCCAAGCTTATCTAACAAGACGGAGCCTGACAATGTTAAGTCCGCTTCAGCTAAGTGTCCAAAAGCCTCGTGAACGAAAACGCCAACCACGTTTGGACCTAGAACTACGGGAAATGTTCCGCCTTTTGGGGGTTTCGCCCTTAATTGTTCAACCGCGCGTTTTGCAACCCTTTCACCTACGATTTCCGGGGTTTCAACATCAAATATTTCGTAGCCAGCGGTTGAACCTATTTCTTCACGGCTGAAAGTGAAAACATCTGCTTCTGTGGCGGTTGCGGTTATTCTCGACCAAACATAGAGCTTACCTTGCTCAATATATGTGCCTTCGTTATTTATGAAATAGTTTGTTCCAGTTAAGTCAAGATAGTCTATTGTGCAGCTCTTAACACGGCTGTCATAGCCCAGAATCGTGTTGTTCATGGCTAAGGTTGTGTTTATCTTATCTTCTATAGGGATTTTTGACGGGTCTTTTCGCGGTTTTACTAGCACCCTGTCTTCCACAGCCTTGGTTTCAACGAGTTCTATTGGCATTTTAAGTCTTGAACTAGCAGCCCTAGCCATTTTACATGCGACTGAAACAGCATCGGTTAAAGTTTCAACGTCCAAGGCTCCAACTGACGCAAACCCCCATGCACCATTCATAAGAACTCGCAAAGCAGAACCGTTTTCAATTCCTTGCTTTACTGCTTCAACACGACCCTCTTTAAGCGTAAGCATAGTCTTGAAAAGGCTTTGAGCACGAACCTCAACGTACTCAGCCCCAAACTTTTGAGCAGCCGCATCAGCAACTTTGATTAAAATGTCTTTCAACATTCTTTCCTCTTCTAACATACGCATTCTGAGAGGGAATTTATTCGGAAAAGGCTTTATAAAACTGTTATCGTTTCCCTTTCACTATAAAATTATCCTAAAAAACTTGCTTGAGGAAGGCATGTTTAAATACGGAAATAGATGCTGCTTACGCCTTTCGCATGAACAACTTCACTTGGCTAACAAAATCGTATTCTTCTTGCGTTCTCTTCGGTTCCAGGTTGCGGAGCAACCCATAGCTTGAGTATATATCTTCCAAAATCTTGCGCTCAATAACGTAGGCGCCTGAGCTTAAGAAATCCTCAAGCCCCTTAGCAAATGCTTCTACTTTTTCAGCTGTTTCATCTTGCCTAAGCGAATAACTGTTTTCTAAGTGTCTGTAAAATAGAAGTGTGGCTTCCTCTCCAAACACTTGTTTTAAGACTTTGTCGATAATTTTTGAGATCTTTTCCTCTTTTTTGCTTGTTTGCTGTGTTATGGTTTTCATGTTGGGAACCAGAATATCGTGTGTATTACGACTTAATAAGTCTTATCGTATACACGCCTAACACATATACAGATAAAAATACATGAAACTCCTAATCACATGAAATCTGTAAGATTCAACTGTTGAACTCTTTGGGGAATAGCCTTTTCTGCAAAGTGCTCCTCAAAAATTACGAGTTGGCCGTAAACACCATCGTATCCCGGCACAACTTTAACTCGTCCATCTCTAACTCTAATGATTGCTTCGGCAATTTTCTCATTAACAGCTGTGCTTAACGCTTCCTTTGAAGCATCAATAAGCACAGTATATTCGTCGCTGAATTTTTCAATGAGTGTATTGTAAATGCTCCACACCCTTTTTGTGGATGGAGAATCAACGCCCAAAACCGTTGCAATAATCTCGGAAAGTGGAAGCAAACGCATAAAGCCCACAGCGTTTTCAGGCTTAAAACCTGCGGGGCGGTCAGCTAATTCTTCAACCCGTTGTTCAACACCCTTTGTAAGTTTTTTGCGGCAAACAGGACAAATGTTTCCGAGTTTTATCGCCTCTTGAGGGGAACGCGCAACATTACAGTTTCTATGCCCGGTCCAATGATATTTTCCATAAGCTGGGTTGGTTTCAATTGTAAACTTAAATCGTTCCTTATCCTTAAGGCGGATGGCATCTGCAA
>DAOUTL010000079.1 GCA_030626685.1 Candidatus Bathyarchaeota archaeon
ATTCTTCTAGGGTGATTGGTAGGACACCGGTCACGTGGGGATTTCTCTGGCGGTTTAAGCCTCTAGAGTCCCGCCGTGACCCACACGCTGAAGTTTTAGGATGCGTTTAACCCATGCAGCTACTTCGTGGCTTGTTGGACCGGCTGGTTTATCCAGGTTGATAACGCCGTATTTTATGTATTCTTCAGCCGGTCTTTCCTCTGGTTTATGACCGTAGCGGGGATTTGTCTTATCCTCAGCTTTCACCAATAGTGTACGTTCAATTTCCCATGGAGCAACCGTTCTAGGCATGTTAAATACTACACTCCTACAATGTAGAAAAAGGATTAGAAGTATAAGAGTTTAAACCTGAAATCCTGCGTTTAAACCGGATACTTGGCTATGCGTTAAACCTCTTAGGTTTTCTGTAGACATGAATACCTTGGACCTCGTCGAACTTTTCAAAGCCCACTGCCGCAAGCTGTTTGGCTTCCTCTACTGTGGTGGCTGTGGCAACGTCAAACTCGTCGTCTTTGAAGTGAATCATGTGGATGTACTTCATGGTGTTCTCGATTCTTTTGTGACGCAGCAGCTTCTTGACTGCTAAGACGTTTCCGTTGGTGTAGTGGGCAATCATGGTTCCACCCCAATGTCTAAACGTTCTAAAAGACATTGCTAACAGCCTTGGATTCTGCAGGTTTCTGGCGGCTCTTTTCTTTACCTCCTGGAAGCACCTGTACATGGCTCCATTCTGTCTTCAGCATCTTAACCATGGCATCGTAGGCGTAGACCGCAAGCATTTTTGTTCCTTTTTTCCACGGCTGCTTGGCGATGACTGGTTTGACGTGTTCGGGGTCCAGTAGGTTTGCACCGCATTTGGCGAGTCGACGTATGAGTTTTGGGTATGCACTATTTTCGCAGTAGCCTTCTTTTTCAAGCCAAGCCATGGGATAAATCCTCTTAAACGTTCTTATAGTGTTCTTATTTAGAATGCTATCTTCTTGCTAGCGCGCTAGTGAGTCTTATAAGGGTGAATTTGGTTTAGAATTGAAATCTTAAGGGTTAATGTGATGTTGGATGAGGCGTTCGGAGATTTACTCGGCCAGCGTGATCGTGTTGTCTTTAACTTCTCTCATTGAGAACTTGGCTGGGGCATTACCTGCCTCTTACTTCCCCTATTACGCGACTTCTCTGGGTGCTGAAGTGTGGTTTATAGGCGTGTTCATGGCTGCCTTCATGGCTACAAGTGCAACGCTCTCTTCTCCTCTGGGAAGCCTTTCGGATAGGGTCGGCAGGAAGAAGCTAATTCAGGCTGGACTGCTGGCTGATGTCTTCCTGGGCACGCTGACAGGGTTTGCTCCGAACTGGCATATGCTGCTTGTTCTCAGAGCCTTGAACGGGATAGCCACAGCGGCTGTCCGCCCAGCAGCGGAAGCTTCCTTGATCGACCAGGTTTCTAAAAGGCGGAGGGGTGAAGCCTTAGGTTTCTTCTTGACCTTAACTATGGTGGGGTGGTTTGTAGGGCCCGTCTTCGGCGGGACTGTTCAGTTCATGTCAGAAAGCGTTTTGGGATTGTCTCTGGAGGAAAGTTATAGAATTCCCTTTTTCGTGGATTCCTTGTTGTCTTTGATTGCCATTGGACTGGTGGCTTGGAAAGTCGAAGAGACGAGAGGGGAGAGAGTTGTCTCAAAGAGGGGGGAGGTCACAGAAGAAGACGACGACGTTGAGCTCACAAGACGGAGTCTGCGTTCCATAAGAGTCTTGTACGTTACTACGATGACCAACGGTTTTGCGGTGGGCTTCATCGCTCCGGTCGGCGTCCTCTTCTTAGGCGAGATCTTCGGCGCGATCCCCTTCCAGATAGGAATTATCCTTTCCGTGTCTGGGCTTGTAGGGATACTGTGCAACTTCTTCGCTGGAAAATTGGCGGACAGGTGGGGTAGGAAGCCGGTGATAGCCATCGGAAGCCTATCTTCAAGGGTTGGGTCGATCATTTTGCCGTTCACCTCTGACCTCTGGCAGGCAACCGGGATTATGGTGCTTCGGTCTCTCGGGATTAATGTGAGCATGCCTGCTGGAAGGGCTTTGAGAGCAGATCTTGTCCCCGAGAAGGTAAGGGGTAAGCTCTTCGGAAGGTTCAACGCGCTCTTCGATGCAGGCATGATCGCCGGCGTGCTCATAGGACCGTGGCTGTTCGACGCCTTCCGCCTTCAAAAGTTCGTGATCAAACCGCTAAACCTAACAGTTAGAGGCGTAGGAACACCATTCTTCATAAGCGGAGCAATGGGAATAATAGCCCTAACCATCCTACTCATCTTCGTAAAAGAACCGAAAAAAGAAACGCTCAAACCCAAAAACCGATATACAAGAGCATAGCAGTTTCGATAGTGCAGTCAGGTCTAAGCATTTCAGACCTGCTGGCTTTAACCTACGGCGACATTAAAGAAGAGTTTGAAGCTGGAATAACTCCGCTATGTTTGGACTTGATACGTATCAAAACCGACACTCCGCATCTAACTTTCCTTGGCGAATGGGGCGTAACTATGCTTAGGTAATACCTTGCAGACAAGCAGTTGAAACCGCATGATCCCATATACCTAATCACGTCTAGGGCTGTTGACAAGTGTTTCGAAAGATTTGGCAGAAAATTTGTTGGTGTATATGGTGGAAACTGTCCGACACGCCCACACAGCTTTAGAGCCGCATTCCGCACCATACTAGGCGATCACAAAGTAGACCCTCTCTACATCGAGTTTTGGATAGGACACGCCGTGCCAGAACAGCAACGAGTTTACGTCAGCAAAAGTTGAGAGGGATGGAGGCAAACATACAAAGAACAAGCCGAACCATGGCTAACACCTCCAACGTGACAGCGAGTTTTGTCTTCTGTTAACAGCGACTAACAGAAGAAGCTCTTTTAGTAGCAGAATCGAAACCTGTTAACATACAAAACAAAAACCAGCAGATATTACTCGTCTGGATTACCGCTAGTGATCATATCTTCATAGCCTAATTCGCTAAAACCACGTAAATTTTAAATGTTACCCGCTAAACCCTTGATTTAAGGTTGCTGCTATTGAGCGTTACAGCGTTTAACGGAACTAAAGTTTTGCTTACAGAAGAAAGATGGAAGCATATAGTTTTAAGGCATCCAGAAATGGAGAACAAATTACCCCTTATTTTGGACACTGTAGCCAATCCAGATGAAGTATACATTGACCTTGCAGGAGCATTCCACGCATTGAAAAGGCTGTTAGGCGAAGTATCTGACTACCTTATAGTGATCTATTACAAAGAAAATAGAGAAGGCTATATAAGAACCGCTTTCTACACAAGTTATGGAAGGAAAGATAGGAGGTATAAGCAATTCAAAAAGTTGAAACCCTCTTAGACATAGACATCAAAGAAGCCCTAAAGAAAATAGAAAAGAAATACGGGATAAAGCTGCCGAGGAAAGTTATCACATTAGATTATGGAGACGATGTCGGAGACCTATTCATAAGATTCAAACATGCAAAAACAACGCATGGAGAACCAACAAAAGACGGGCAAGTAATCCTACACTACGACGAAAAGGGGGAAATAGCAGCAGTAGAAATCCTAAACATAACATCCATCTGACACACACTTACACATACACAACATTTCATAAACTGAACTTTCCCTCTCGATACCACACTTTTACACAATTTTAAGAAAAATCAAAATAAGCACTTTAAAATCTCGCTAAAGAGAATCGAAGGTGCGAACGCTTACGTTTTTCTCAATAAAAACAACGATTCAGCCAACTGCACCACCGCCTCCACCACCCCCATAACATATTCTTAACAGAGCATCATTCTGCTCTTCGAACCCCACCACTACCTACACAAAATCCTCAGAAACCCTCATCATCCAAGCTTTTAAGGATTTAACAGGTAGTTTTAAATGTTCTGTTAAGAGAAACTAAATATTCTGCAACATCCAAACGTAACCGCTCAGGTTACAACCCCCATATGCGCAAAGATTTTATATAGTATAGAACAAAGCTCAAATTATGCCAATTGTCCACGTAAATGTATGGAAGGGATTCTCAAACGAGGCTAAGAAGAAGGTTGTAGCAGGCATAACTAAGGTTTTCACTGAAATGGGCATTCCCACAGAAGCAGTTGAAGTTGTGATCCATGAGATTCCAATGGAAAACTGGGGAGTTGGCGGAGAACAAGCCAGCGAGAAACTCAAACACATAAAAATACCGTGAGAAAGCATATGGCGCTTTGCCCACAGAGCCCAGCCTCGGAAAAATAATACATGCGCCTTTTCGGAGCCAAGCGCCTTCGGGGAGAACTTCAGGTAAATGAAGTCTAAGGATTGGAGATTACAGGATTATCTACGTAATAGATGAACATGGGAAAACGGTCATACTCTATAACGTGAGTCATAGAAAAGCAGCATACCAATGACCACACAAACTCTTCCGAAACAGCAAAGAATCCTTAATTCACCTTTTTCAACCTTTTCAAGCCTTTTTTAGACTGAATCCAACGTAAACTAAGCCTTTTTAAAGTTGCGTTTTTGAAAACAAGCTTGAAACTGACTTATCAAAAAATAGGGGGATGAGTAGGCTAAAACGATAGGGAGGTATCATTTCAGCTTGATTTCAGCCTTGCTGATTTGGGTACCGTAAAATTTTTTTCTTTGGTACCCAAAAGGAAGCCGCTTCCAGAAAAGGGGAACTTGTGGGGATATCGCCAGCCTTTCAGTGTTAAGAGTTTAAACCGGAGCCAAAGCTGGCTTAACTGTTTGCGCCATTTCTTCTGTCTTGCCGGAAGCCTTAAGCGCTTCTACGACCTCTTCGTCGGATGCTCCCCGCTTGATCTTAACTTTGTCTTGAAGAGGTTCAATGTGGTTTACGTTTGCCCTCCGCCTTTTTATGCCTGTCACGTTTTTTGGACCGGTTATTAACACGAAGTTTTTGTCTATTATGTCAACTATCATGCATTTTCTTCCAGCCTCTCGACCGGATAGTTTCACGCAGATTCTACCAACCTCTATTGCCGGCATGTTAAAGACTCCTTTAGAAGAGGATAAGAAAACCATTCGAACATGTATTTATAACTTCGCTCGTAACAGATGCTCAGGTCATAAATTTTGTTCTTCCTTTGGCAACTCTAACATGTGAGATGGAAGGCTCCGGCAACTCGTCTGTTAGACTTTAAAAGTTTGTTAAACGTTTGACATGCTTCCCTCGTCGGCTGAGTCACCAACTCGATTCCACGAGATTTTAGAGTATTTTTAACTTCAGGTAAAACTTTCACGAGTCCATAATAGCCCGTGCCAACGACGAGCGCTTCCGGCTTTGGTTCACGCTTAAGAATTTCGTTTAAATCTTCAACGCAAAGCTTATGTCCCTCTCTCCTCCACCAGCCGTCAATAACCCGTTCTGGAAAAACTATGACGTCACTTGTATACCTTCTACCATTTATGACCATAGCACCAAATTCATAGGAGTCAATCAAACTACGAAACCTCACTAAATTACTTTTTATATTCCTCAAAGATTTAAACTCAATCTCAAGCACTCCAAAACTTTTACTTATCATTTACGTAATTCAGTTGATAGAGGAGTGTGAAAGAAGTGGAAATGCTTCCAAAGGATTTTTACGAGAGGGACCCGGCGTTGGTTGCGAGGGATTTACTTGGAAAAATCTTGTTTAGAAGGCTGGATTCTGAAATTTTGTCTGGTAAAATTGTTGAAACTGAGGCTTATTATGGTGGAAACGACCCGTCTTCCAAAGCGTATAGAGGAAAGAAAAAGTTTAACGAGTTAATGTTTATGGATGTTGGAAAAGCTTTCATTTACATGGTTCATGGAAACTGGCTGCTAAACATAGTTGCCCACCTAAAAGGACATGTGGGAGCGGTTTTGATAAGGGCTATGGAACCCCTTCAAGGAATAGAAACCATGCGAAAGAACAGAAATGTGAAAGACATACACAATTTGACCAGTGGTCCTGGAAAGTTGACGAAAGCCTTAGTCATAACAAAGGAGTTGAATGGAATTGACGTTACGAAAAGGAATAGTGAGTTAGTGATGGTTAAGGGGAAAGAGGAAAGTTTTGAGGTTTGTTCTTCCCACAGGATAGGCGTGAAAGTAGATTTACCGCAGAAATTGAGGTTTTTTGTTAAGGGAAACAAGTTTGTCTCAAAATTTTCCTAGCAAATTTTATCCTCGGAAACATCCTTTTTTACATGATATGGAAGTGGTTTTGACTTCGCACCGTTATGGAGAAAGAGAACTGCTAGAACAGCTGAGGGAGCTTGGAGACTTCTACCAAACGGACTTTAGGGATGTTGTTAGAGGTAGAGTTGGAAGCCTTGAGGCTTTTCTGCAGGAACTTGAGAAAAGAAACATTTTCACTTTGTCTAGGGTTGTTCCCATCG
>DAOUTL010000042.1 GCA_030626685.1 Candidatus Bathyarchaeota archaeon
CAAGTGCTTAACGAAATCCTTTAAAGCTCTTAAAACGGTTAGACCAGAAAAATCTAAAAGGTTTGAGCTGTTGGGTGGTGCAGGGAGAACAAAACCGCCACTATAAGACGGTTTAACCGTTTTAGAGCTTTTTAAGGGTTTTAGGTTTGCAAAATGCGGAGTGGCTCAAACCGTCGCTATATATTGACGGATTTGTGTGCGTCTTGGTTGTTCTATCGCTATGTGCGAACCGTGGTAGCTGATAGTTAAACCGTGTATGAGTTTAGCACACGATAACGGTTTAGCATGAGTAAAACCATGTGCATAGGAAAGGCTGAATAGACACGGTTAAAGCTAAAATAAAGCCTTTAAAATTTGAAGTTAATGCTTAACTATTGGCTTCTCTAAACCGCTGACGCAAATCTAAGGAGAAAATTTTCCATGGCTTATTTAGGTTATTGTGTTCTGTGCAACCATTTGAAAGCGGAGATAAAACGCCGATGGCTAATTGACTACTTCATAGAACACATGGAGAAATCGCACAGCGGACAGCCTTACGATTTTGTGATAGTGCAGATAACGGCTAAGGACTACCAAGACTATCTGAAGCATAAGGATAATCCTAAGTTTTGGCAGGGCTGGAATAATAAGGCTAAAGTTAAAGCTGAAAGTATCCCTTTTTTTGTAAAGTCAGCGGGGAGAATGAGCCTTTTTCTGAAAAGGTTAGCTTAGTAGCAAACGGGGTTAGCTTCCGCACTTAAAAGGAAACAAGAAAATGTCCAAAACTCAAACTGTGCAAATCCCAGAAGAGATAGAGAAAGAGATTACTCTTTTGCGGGGTTTCAGAGATTTGGTAGCTGAGAGAGTAGGCTACTTCTTCGGAGCTAAAATGCTTTCTAAGAAGATGAGCGACGAAACCGTTAAGGAACGCAAGGCTGTGAGGGAAACCTCTAAGAGCCTTAAAGAGGCGATTTCTCAGTTGATAGAAACGCCTACAAAGGAGAACAGCGAGAAAGTTAAAGACATACAAACACAAGTGAAAGACGCAAAAGACAAGAACAAGACAGCCCGAGCCCCGCACATGAAGAAGATAACTCCCTTGAGGAAGGCGGTTCGCTACCTTGACGTAGTGGCGATACCTGACAGCCTCAAAGAGCTTGGAAAACCCGTTCAGCCACTCTTTTCTCTATCCGCATGGGTGAAGAAAGCGATAACGAAGTAAACAACACGGTTATCGCCCACACGTTCCCCCCTTTTTCTGCTAAAGTCGGCAGGGAAAACCTCCGACGGCATGGAAAGGCTACCCCGTTTTAAGCGAAACGCCAACCGTTTATCAGAAGTTAATAAGGCTTCAAAAAGTGGGTTCTCCAAAAGCCGTAGCCCTTACTCGTCAGCCGAGGGTATAATGGGATAAGGGAAAAATAGGGGTAGCGTAAAGGCTAATTTGAGATTAGGCTACAGGCTGGAGAAAAGCCCACTTCTTTATTTTTTTTCTCCTTTCTCCATTCTCGATTTCCAGCGGAAGCTGGGCTGGAGACAAACCCACTCAGAGAAAACCTACTCATAAGAGGCTTGAGGAGAGCAACTGCTCCTTGTTAAGATAACAAGCCAGCGAGAGCTGGTGGATAACACCCCTAGAGCAGGCTAAGATTAATACCCACGTAAATGAACAGAAGGCGGGCTACCCTAGCTTAGATAACAGGCTAGGCGGTGGGAGGTTCTGTGAAGCACACGAAAAAGCCTTAGTAATAAGGTAATAGGTGTGTGGAGATGAGGAAGTTCCGCCCCCCGATGAAAAGCTTCTAAGAAACACACTGCTTATCCCACGTATAGTAGGCGGGCAAGAGAGGCTTCCTAGCCGAAAAGCATTATTTAGCTCGGTAAGCGGAACCCCAGCTTTTCCTATAGAGGAAAATTCGCCGACCTTGACGTGGGAGAGTAGGTTGGGGTGGTAGAGTGAAGTGTCCTCGTTGTGGCAATCCACGTTTCACAAAGTTCGGGAAAGCAGGCAAAGGCTCTGTTCTCAACGTAGGCAAGTGTCCAAAATCAGGCTGCGGAAAGATAGTGTGCTATGCATAACCCTCTTTTCTCTTTTTTTCGGGGTGTCTTTTGCGAATTCCATCTGACAGAGAAACATTGGAGTTGCTTTTGAAAGAGCCTAACGTTTTTGGAATTCACCCAGAAACACTTGAAGGCAGAGAAACGTATCGGAAGGCTGAGCTGAAACATTGGCGGCTGTATGGCAGAAGAGAGTATGAGCGAACGCATGAACCAACCGTAATACTTCCAGAAAACGAAGTTAAATGGTTAGAAGAGACGGGAAGAATCCACGTATCAGAACGCATCACGCAGGGAAGTCCCGGTTATGTGCTAAGAAACGGAAAGAACGTGGAGTGCGTTGAAGTGCGAGTAGCCTCTTGGTCTGAAGCCCGCAAAGCCTACAAAATGGTTTGGGCAAAATTTCAACTTCCAAAACATCGCAAACACTAATTCTCCCTTTTTTTGGGGTGTAATATGAACCATAGAATAGACCTTTACGACTCAACAGGGATGTTCTGCGGATACGCAGTCCAATCGGACTCAGGCGAGTTTATGCTCTACGACAAAAACGGCAAGTTCATTAAAAAGGTAAGCCAGAAAACGAAGGCAGACCATGCAATTGAGATCATACTGAGTTCACTTCAATGTCAATACCTCAGTTAAACCTCCTCCTTTTTTTTGGGGTGTAAAGAATGCCAAAGAGGTAGGTGGGAAAGTAACAACCTTCAAAGTGTGGAACGTATAGGGAAGCACAGACGGGAAACCGTCAGAGGTTGGTATCCTAGAACCTATCTCTCTTTTCTTCTTTTTTTGGGGTGAAGTAATGAAGTGGATAGTGATTCAGACAAATCTTGCACAATGTCCCGAGGAACCGATTATCAAAGTGATAGAGGCTAGTGGGCTAGACGAGCTTATGGAACGTCTCCGCGATGAAGAAAGAAATGACATGAACATCACAGCAGTTCCGCTGACAAAATTGCTAACAGAGGTTGGAATAATCGAAGAGTGCGAAAAAGAAACCGTTGAATGACCGAAAACAGTCCAAACCTCCCTTTTTTTCGGGGTGTAAAATGATAAAGCCAATGCTTTGCGAAACTGGAGACCTAAGCGATCTTAAGCGTCAGGGCTACGTATCAGAAGACAAGCTAGACGGCACAAGAGTGCTCATCATCAAAGAGAACGGTGTTGTAACGCTTCAGAACAGAAGGGGCATAAACTACACGAGGCGGCTGCCTGAAATCGTCAAAGCAGCCATGGCTATCCCTGGAGACTTCACGATAGACGGGGAAGGCGTCTACATTAATCCGAAGACGGGAAAAGTGGAGTTCACGCCCTGTCAAATCCGCTGCAGCACGCATTTTCCAGATTTCTGGCTGATTCAAGAAGCACCAATAGTGCACAAAGCGTTTGAGCTGCTAAAGTTGAACGGTGAAGACCTGACAGACAAGCCTTACTGGAAGAGAAAACAGCTCCTTAAAGACCTGCTTGCTGACCGCAGAACCATTCAATACGTGCCCTACAGGCGTGACTGCGAAGAACACTTTAAAGAAGTGAAAAAGGCAGAAGAAGAGGGGCTTGTTCTAAAAGACTTGAACAGCAGATACGCGTATGAACGCTCCTACAGTTGGCTCAAAGTGAAGAACTGGCGTCCACCAGAAACCTGTCAGGTTGTAGGCTTCACGCGGGGTAAAAACTCACGCTCGCACTTCTTCGGCAGCCTTGTTCTGGCTAAGGATGGAAAGTTTCGTGGCTGCGTAGGCACAGGATTCAACGATTGGGAGCTGAGGCAGGTAAAGGATATTCTAAGCGATGCTCCTCGAGTAGTTAAACCGTTTAACATAGGTGAGCCTTACACTGCTGTGAAAACCGACTTGAAAGTGCAGGTGAAATACTACAAGATAACAGAAAACGGCGTCATGCGATGGCCAGTATTCCTTAAAGTCGTTTAGTTCCCTTCTTTTTTTGGGGTGCAAGAAATATGTGCGTTAGCGAGTACGATTTAGTTTGCGACGATTGCCGAAGAAAACACGACCAAATCTTCAGTATAGAGGCTAAGGACTTAGAGGACGAGGAGAAAAAGTTTCAAGAGTGGATAGAAAATCTGTGCACAGATTGTCGAAAACTTCTGGAAAAAGAAGGATTCATACCGTTCAAACATTTTGGTGAAGCATAGCTTACGGAGATGTTTCAATGATTCGAATGAGGGGAAGCTTTTCGCAGGTTATAAAGCCAATTTCTGAGATGGTGGTTAAGCCTTATCTGAAGAGTTGGCAATATTGGGGAAACGTAACCTGTGATTTTCAAGAGATCAGGGAGAACAACAAGGACTTAACAGGCTTCTACATAAATGTAAACACAAGCAGAGGAACATTTCGCCATACCTTTAAGCGAAAGACGGACACAGACGGCTTCTTCGTCTGGGAAGAAGTGAAAGCAGAAGAGATAAAGCGTTAAGTCGCAAGAGAAACATCAATTACCTCTTTTTTTTGGGGTGCAGTATGAAAGATGAAGAGTTGTTCAAGCGTTTTATTGCTGACTTGGAGAAGATGAATCCTACGTGGAGAGCGTGGGGTTTAAGGCTGACTTGTGGAATCAACATTCGCAGGGAAACAGGCGAGCTTATACGCATGTTCAGAATGTGGGACGAGAAATTCTGGAACGTTTACGTGTTCTACAGGAACAGCGTTGGCATTCGCTATCGGGATAAGGCTTACAACAAATTAACGTTGAAAGAAGCGATAATGCACGTTCAAAACTACATCAAACAAATCAACAACAAGCGAAATATAAAGGTGTTAAAAGACGCAGTTGTAATCGACTCTTAACCCTTCTTTTTTTGGGGTGATTTAGTGCCTTGGAAATTTGTAACACCTAACATTGAAGTTGAAGTCAGCTACAAGAAAGCACCGAACAAGCTTTTGGCTCCGAAGCCACCGATTTCCATGAGAACTTGGGATCCTGACAGACTCGTGGTAGAAGTAGACGAAAACGGGTTCATCGGAGAAATCTACAGAAAGCTAACACCGGTTACAAGCGTGCGGGTTGTCAAAGACAGAAAGTTCCTTTGGAAAGGAAAAGGCAAGACACTTGCCACTGAAACTAGGTACGTTGACCCTGAAACAGGAGAAGAGGTGCCTTCATCTGAAGTTCTAGAGATCCTTGAACACTATGGATACATGAACTTAGACGATAAGGCCAACGAGGTTGAGAAGGAAATGATATACCATTTTGCCGAGACATTAGAAGGCGTGAAGATGGTTAGGCCTTTCGAAAGGTCTAAAGTGCTGCACATTCCAGAGGAAAACTGGGTTCCAGCCGTCAGCATTGAAGGCTACTTGATAAAAAGCGTGTACGAAATCTTCAGCGACAAAAAAGACGTAGTCAGAATGCTGTTCGAAGAAGCTGAAAAACGTCTGAAACAAGATCAGATAGGCATAACAGGCTGGTCTTGGGGAGGATTCAACCAGTGCTACGCTTTCGCCGTTCCATACATAGCAGAGGGAAAGTTCGGTTGGCTCGTCAAATTCACGGAAGAAAAGCCTATGCTTCTGCATAAGCAGGATATCCCAGCCAAAGTGAAAATACCCATTAAAGAAGTGCCCACGCTGAAAACTCTTCCGCCGGTTCAAGCGTTAGTCGTGGCAGCCAAAAGCAGAAAGAAGTAGAACATAGAACAAACCTTAAGGGGTTCAAATCCCCTTTTTTTGGGGGTGAAAAAATGCCGAAGAGAAAATATAAAATTTTTCCACAAAAATCAACTGGTTTAAAAACATCCAGAGAACTAACTGAAGCTGAAGTTAAACAATCATTTGAAGTCTTCAAAAGATTTGGATACAAAAAAAGCCAATTTAAAGTGAAAAAAGTTGAACCCAGCAAAACCATGAATGTTGAGGAATAAACATGAGTGAAGAAACCGAATTTGAATTTGAAGCTAAGATAACTGTGCTGTTCAGTATAGGCGAAACAGGGTTACCAAAGGAAGAAGCAAAACAAGACGCACAGGAAGAATTAGAACGTGCGTTAGAGAAAATCAACGAGATTGATTTTCTATCTGTTAGAAGTGTCGAAGAACTTAAAGAAAAATAGCAAACTCTCCCCACTGGTAAATGAAATAGCTGGGATTCAAACCCTTCCCCTCTTTTTTCGGGGTGAAAAGTTATGTCTGAAAAAGTTGAAAAAGTGCTCGAGGACTTGAGAGACATCGTTCGTCTGGCTGAAGGTTCAATCATGAAGATGGAGAAAACTGTTGAAAGAAAACAAGAGGGAGAACTTAAGCAGATAACGATTAAGTTTCCCTTTTTCTTTTTTCGGGGTGTTTATGGAAGACGCTATTCGTTTGTTCAGAAAACAGTTGTTTTCAGCCTTTTGGGAGTGGGTTGAAAAAAACAAAGCCGTAATAGGTGAAAAGTGGCATTCTTGGTTTCTTAAAAAAGGCAGAGAAGCAGAGGATGACTGCAACAATGCAATAAAAATCATGGGAACAGGTTTGTGGATGTTCAACATGCTTAGCGCGTGGGTTTGGGTTGGAATAGGCCCCAACAGCGTCGGCGAAATTCAACACTTAGCAGAAGGAATAGATGAGGCGTCCACGAAAAAGCTGTTACACACGATTGCAGCGTGCATTTCTTTACAGTATCTTCCAAAAGATTTAGTAACCAAAGAATTACCGATTATAAGCGGAAAACACTTCTCGTTGAAACTGTTCACGGAAAACCATTAACCCTCTTTTTTCGGGGTGAAATATTGCCTAAGTTTAGGGTACGAAAAATTCTTGATGTATGGGCAGACATTGAAGCTGAAACAGAGGAACAGGCTATCGAGGAATTCGAGGTAATGGAGCATCAGTCACCAACAGAACCAGAGCTTAAGGTTGAAAAACTCGATGGAAAACCCAGAAGAACATTGGTTATCAACGTGGAAGGCAGCTTAAAGGAGATCAACACTTTCTGCGCGGAAGTAGGAGAGATTTCGAATAAATACAAGATAAAAGTTGACATCCAATAACTCCCTTTTTTTTTCGGGGTGAAAATGTCAATCGTCATTAGAATGACTTTCTACGCCACTGAGTGTCCAGACGGAACTATTCACGTGCAAAACGTAGTGATGGGACACCTTGGTCAACATCACGTCCATACAAAGGAGAGCTTTCAGAGATGGAAGAAAAACGTGAGAGATGAGGATCTTAAGGTCAGCAAAGGGGAATGTAACTGCGGACTCAAGCCTGGCGACGTCAAAGAATACGACGGTCAAGTTTGGCATAACAAAAAATGGGAATAACCCCCTTTTTTTGGGGTGAAGTGTTGTCTAAAGAATTGAACGTTCTTTTGCAGCGGATACAACCGCCTGAAGTGAAACCTATAGAAGGGCCTGTGCCGGCAAGCCCTGAGTTGTCGAAGCTTCTGAACCGGATGGAAGCTCGGAAATGGAGAAAGTGGAAGCAATCTGAAGTGTTAGCAAGTCTGCAACAACTCTATTCCGAATTGAAGTTCATTAACCATGCAATGAAGTGTGAACAATGCCTGTTAGAGTTATGTTTAGACGTGACAAGGTATGAGGGAGCCCATTCGCCTTGGTATCTCAATCTGCAAGGCGAAATAGGATGGTATCCAGATGTTTACGAAGAGGATTCCTTGTACAAAACAGCTCCGCGGATAGACAAGTACAATTGGGGCTCATACTGGAAGGGAGGCATCGACCACGAGGTAGCGATTCGATTCATAAAAGACAGGATGAAATGGGCTAAACCCATAATGCAAAAAGAAGCCGAAGCAGCCGTAGATTTCTACATTGCCTTGGAAAACTGGGATTTAGAGTCGCCGGTGCCTGTAGACGAAGCCACTCTAATTTTCTAATTTTTTTTGGGGTGATAAGATGAGTGAACTTGCAAAGCAGATGAGGGCGCATGGGATAAAGAGTTCTTGGAACTTAACGGAGTTCGACCAATGGGTTAACGACGCCACTCGAAGGGACATTGAAAACCTTCTGGCAGAGAATAAACAGGTGTTTGGGCTTAAAATGTGGATTTGGGAAACGATTGAAGCTGAAAACTTGAAGGGCATCTGCAATTTTGGTGTTGACCTGATCTTCAGAAACGAGGATAGACAGAAGGTTAAAGATTTAATCGAGGGATATAAACATCAGAAATGGAGCATGTTAAACGCTAAGAAGTTGGTGGACAAGCTTTTCGACCTCGCCATTATGAGCTGTACGTGGGTATAGCTCAGCTTCTTCCTTTTTTCGGGGTGAAAATTGTGACGGTTCAAGTAGTGAGAAAAGAAGAAGACACAATGTATATGTGCAGTTGTTGTAGGGGCCTACACAGCAGAGAAGAGCATCAGCCGATAGCAGGTATGTGTCCAGAATGCTACAAGTCTAAGGAGAAAGTCCTTATTGCTTTATACAATGATGTTGAGCGAGAGCTAAGCCACATGATAAGCACACACGCCGGTGCCGAGTCTCCAATCAACCGCATAATGTTGGAGCTCATAAAAATCAGAGACGACCTACGTACTACCATGCGAACTATGGGTTGGCAAGGCTCATTCTAACCTTTCTTTTTGAGACAAAGAAGTCTAATCCCTCCTTTTTTGGGGTGAAAAAGTGAAGTCGCCGTATGAAACATATAGTGATTGGGAAAAACGAGCGTTCTGTGATAATGCATCTAGGCGAGGAACAGGAGTGGGAATCCCTCAGTGCGTAGACGGAAAACGAGAATATGAATGCACCGTTCGCTACAATGAAGTTGAGAAGGACACCATGGTGTTATGTGCAGAATGTAGAAAACATTTGATGAGAGAAGCACGAAAACACGGTTACAAAATCCATTCAAAGAAACTCTAATTTTTTTTGGGGTGCAAAATATGAAAGATGAAGTGAAAGAGTTCAAAGGAAAACCATCTGTGTTTGTTCTGTCAGAAGGAAACCAAGTAGGCGTCACAACTTCTGAACATCTGAAAAACGCGAACAAGCCTCTAAAACAGGTTCTCATGGAAACTTGTGAAGAAGCAAGGGAATACGCAAACAAAATCTTTCCTCGATTTAGCTATCCAGACGGTGAATGGTTCCCATGCGGCTCAGCTGACATCGTGTTAAGATGGAATGAACATCGCGACATAATTAAACTCTTCAAGAAAGAAGCCACGAGAAAAAAGGGTAACGATTGGTGGCAAGGCTGGTTTGGAAGACTGTTCAAAACCAGCAAAGGCTGGTGGTGGTTTCCAAAGCTGGATAAAAACTCGCAGAGTATGAGATACGAAGAGGAAGTCTGCAGGTTTGTCAGAGATAAACTTGCCTTTGCCAATCGCCGCGTTGAAATCAGAACTTACATAGACTAACCCTTCTTTTTTTCGGGGTGAAATTTGAACGACAAATTAGAATCACGTAGCGACCTTGATACACTGTTGCATCTAACTAAAATGCGGAAGTATAAGGAGGGTTCTCCAAAGAAAATACTGATGGAAATCCTTGACATTATTGAAGGGAAAAAACATTATGGACGAATGAGAAACTGGGAGCTCATGGTGGAAAACTTGGCTAGATGGCTTGTCATCCACAACCA
>DAOUTL010000106.1 GCA_030626685.1 Candidatus Bathyarchaeota archaeon
AACATAAAGCCACGGCGCCTCATGCTTAACCCTATGAATCTCAACAAGATAATCAGACAAAGCCAAACAACGCTGCTCATCCAACTCGCTTAGTCGTCCAGACTCCTTAATACGATCCAAATCAAAACGGTAAAGCCTACCATCCACAAGCTCAGTAACGATGAAAAACTCCCCGCAGTCCCCTAGAGACTTAATTCCTTCACCATCAACTGTAAAAGCGCCAACATCTATGGAACGCACATGCTTAGGCAGCTTGTTGAAGACGGAGTGTTGCCAAAGCAAAATTCCTGCGCGGTCAGAAAGATAGTCATGTCCAAACCCTTCAGAACGCATAGTTTCCAAAACAACTTGCTTAGTCTCACCATTAACGCTAAACTCGATAACGTAAGGAAAACCATAACCAAAACCCTTCAAATCCTCTCCAGCTTCCGCCTCCTTCTCCATGCCCAACGGGAAAAAGCGAGAAACCTTCACAGGTGTCTTATAAACTGAGGAAAGATATTCCTCTAACCGTTCAACACTCAGTTTCAACAAGGAAAGTTAACCCCGAGCAAAAGTAATAGCGAGTTAAAGTTAAAAAGGTAATGGATAACAGCTAAACAAGCGGGAAAACTATGGAAAAAACTGAAATCATCGGCATAACACTCATAACAATTGGTTTATTCATTGTATTGCATCATCTTATTCTCTGGCAAAAAATAGCAGACCTAAAGGACATGCTACACTATGAACCCTTCGAAGCCGTACTCCTCACAGCAGGCATAACGCTACTAATAAGCACTCGCTACAACAAGAAAAGGAGGAGACCGACATGAACATTCTCATCCAAAACGGAACCATAATCACAATGCAAAATGGAAGAGTAATCCGTCAAGGTGCAATAGCCGTTGAAGACAAAACCATAATCGAAGTGGGAAAAACTCACGAGTTGAAAAGAAAGTATGGAAGAGGCTACGAAAAAATAGATGCCAAGGGCAAAGTCGTCATACCGGGACTTATCAACACTCATCAACATGCTGCCATGAGCTTGCTGAGAGGATACGCAGACGATTTACCACTTCAAGAATGGCTGGAAAAGTGGATTTGGCCGATAGAAAAGCACACGACACCGCACGACATCTACGTTGGAGCCCTGCTAACAGCTGTAGAATCCATAATGAGCGGGACAACAACGGTCAACACGATGTATCACTACACGCCAGAAGAAAACGAGGCGAAGGCATTCGCAGATGCTTGTCTAAGAGGAGTAATCGGTCATGTGTGCTTCTCATGGAGAAAAAAAGAAGACAGAAAAGCATTACAAGATTTGGCTAAAAAATGGCATAATAAGGCTGACGGATTAATCCGTGTAAGCGTAGACCCCCATGCACCCTACACGGTTGACCCAGAATACATGAAAGAACTCAGAGAAATCGGAAAGGAATTAGCCAGGAAACACGGCTCAGAAAAAGCACCGATAATATGGCACACACACGTTGCTGAAACCAGCGATGAACCAAGAAAAATCCAGAAAGCCTTCAACATCCAGTTAAAGAACGGAATAATGGAATATTTAGACTCGTTAGGGGTTTTAGATAGACATGTAATCGCTGTGCACTGCGTTGCCTTAACAAACAAGGACATAGAAATCATGAAACATCGAAAAGTGAAGGTTTCGCATAATCCGATTTCAAACCTCAAGCTTGCTTCGGGCGTAAGTCCTGTTCCAAAAATGCTAAAAAAAGGCATAACGGTATCGCTGGGAACAGATAGCCCATGCTCAAACAACACGGCAGACATGTTCGAAGTGATAAAGGCAACAGCTCTGTTACATAAAGGAGTGAACAAAAATCCAGCACTAATGCCGGCGCAGAGAGTTTTAGAAATGGCAACCATTGAAGGGGCGAAAGCACTGTCATGGGAAAATGAAATAGGCTCAATAGAAGTCAACAAAAAAGCAGATTTGGCGATTATTGATTTCAGAAAGCCGCATCTCTATCCCATGCATGGCGAAGTTAGCCATCTGGTTTACGCAGCTAGAGGAGCGGATGTTGAAACAGTGATTATAAACGGCAAAATAGTTATGGAAAATAAAGAGCTTACAACCGTGAACGTTGACAAAGTTATGAAAGCAGCTGAAGAAACAAAAAACAACCTTTTAGAACGGCTAACACGTAACATTAAATAACTAAGTCGTAAATGAGCATAAAAGGGAGCAAAATGAAAGATTTCAAAGTTAAAGACACAAGTTTAGCCTCTAAAGGCTCTCTACAAATAGAATGGGCATCCAAACACATGCCTGTTCTAAATCAAATCAAAAAAAGATTCATCGAAGAAAAACCGCTTAAGGGCATGACATTAGGTGCATGCTTACACGTAACGAAAGAAACAGCCGTTCTTGCCGATGCACTCCTCGCTGGCGGAGCAGAAGTTGCATTATGCGGTTCCAATCCGCTTTCCACACAAGACGATGTTGCAGCAGCCCTAGCAGAAAAAAACGTTCACGTCTTTGCTTGGCGGGGACAAGCAACAGAGGAATACTACTGGTGCGTTGAAAGGGTGATAGACCATGAACCCGTAATAACTTTAGATGACGGGGCAGACCTTGTTGGCACAATCCACAGCAAAAGGACGGGGGCACTATCAAACGTTAATGGTGGAACAGAAGAAACGACAACCGGTGTCTCGCGGTTACGAGCCATGGAAAGAACTGGAGCACTCAAATATGCGATAATAGCGGTGAACGATGCATACACTAAATACTTGTTTGACAACCGCTATGGAACTGGACAAAGCACAATGGATGGAATTCTAAGAGCCACAAATATCCTTTTGGCAGGCAAAAACTTCGTGGTCTGCGGCTATGGATGGTGCGGAAGAGGAATAGCTATGAGAGCAAAGGGAATGGGAGCAAACGTAATAGTTACGGAAGTGAACCCGCTTAGGGCACTTGAAGCAGCAATGAACGGGTTCCGTGTGATGCCGATGGACGAAGCAGCAACAATAGGCGACATATTCGTAACAACAACAGGCGACATAAACGTCATAAGAAAACAACACATGCAAAAAATGAAAGACGGCGCCATACTCGCCAACAGCGGCCACTTCAACGTAGAAATAAGCATAAAAGACCTGGAAGAACTAGCAGTTTCAAAAAGAAACATAAGACCAAATCTAGATGAATACACACTCAAAAACGGAAAAAGGCTATACCTCTTGGCGGAGGGAAGACTTGTAAACCTAGCAGCAGCAGAAGGCCATCCATCAGAGGTTATGGACATGTCATTTGCAAACCAAGCACTTTGCGTAGAATACTTGGCCAAAACCGAAAAGATGCCGCCGAAGGTTTACCCGGTGCCAAAGGAAATTGATGAAACCGTGGCGAGGCTAAAACTCAACGCAATGAAAATAAGAATAGACGAATTGACAGATGAACAGAAAGTGTATTTGGCAACGTGGGAAATGGGAACAATCTAACATCAAACCGAAAGCCATGGTAAACTTTAAAAAGCGTAAAGGGTAAACATGGCTTACATGTGGTGATGATAAATGGTTAGTAAAGATCAAACAATCGGCGGAATCATATGTTTAGTATGTGTAGTGATAGCCGTACTATACACTGCTGGATTGTTCTATTTTGGAAATCCCCTCAGCTGGAACATCCAATTTTGGCTCGTAACAATCCCAGTGTTCATAGCTTTCATTGCTGTAATGTTCATAGGCGCGTGGATAGGCTGGACCATGGCTACAACACCGCCACCGAAACCGATAGAAGAAATCACAAGTGAAATAGAAGAAGAGGAGAAAGAGGAAGAAAAAGTACCAAAGGCAGCCGAGGAAGAGAAAAGAAAGAGCGAAGAATAACAACTTAGTCTTCTGAATTTCATCCTAATCACAAAAATCCCGAGTCTCAGTAGTATTTCGCGTTAAAGACTATGGAGACGCCAATTTTTTAAGGTCTTCCTCTCCCTCGGCATAGCCAGAGGCTACTAAAATGTCACCTACTTCTATTTTTGTGTCGGGTTTAGGTCTTATCCATTTATCTCCCCTTCTTATAGCGAGAACCCACATGCCTGTTTCCTCTGGAATTCGAGCCTTCCGTAAAGTCGAATTCACAAGCAGAGAATTTTCAGCCACCCCTACATAGGTAACAGTCTCTTCGGCTTCTTCTATGGCAAGTTTCAACACCGGATGGGGTTCTATGCCCCTCAAAACAACTTCACCTATTTCTGCGGCGGCGTCCGCTATTTTTTCGGTCACCATCCCCAGCCTTATAAGTCCAAGAACCCCTTTGGCTTCTTCCGGTTTAAACCTGCTTGACAAAACAAGCAGCTCAAAATCTGTATGTAATTTATCCACGTGTTCCTCAAGCCTTTGCACATCTTCGGCTAATTCTTTACTGTTTAATAGCAAGGAAGAGTACGCCAAATCCATCATCAACTCGGAAGTATCCTTTAGTTCAACGAAACGTTCCACAATTTCCTCAAACTGCTTTCGGCGTTTCCGTGACATCTTAATCCTCCAGTTTCCGCAGTTTTCCTTCAACAAGCTCTTTGAATTCCTTGATGCCTGATGGGGCTCCACGGGCGATAAGAATGTCCCCACATTTTATCTGTTCTGTATCCTCAGGGTCTATCATCCAGTCTTTGTTTCGACGAATTGCAATTATGTCAACGCCCATTCTTGCTGCTAGATCGAGTTCGCCTATTTGTTCGCCAATGAGTATTGAGTCTTCGTTGACTTTGGCTCTTGTTAGGCGTTCTTCAACTTTTTCAAAGACTTCACTTACTATTGGATGTACGCCGATGTTCTGCGTAACTATTGCTGCGATGTCTGCGGCTGCGTCTGAGATTTTGTCAGCGGCGGAGGCAACCTTAGAAACCCCTGCCAATGCCTCAGCGTCTTTAGCATCTCTTGCGGCTATCATGATTTCCATTTCTAAAAGATAGGTTAATGTGTCAATGTGGTTTTCAAGT
>DAOUTL010000040.1 GCA_030626685.1 Candidatus Bathyarchaeota archaeon
CTCATAACGGGTAACCAGTTTCTAAAGTTGCCATACCAGAATTTCACGGGGCTTTTCCTCGTCTCCAGGAGCTTCAAAACTTCGTCGCTTACGGAAAGCAAAGCTAAACCAGGAGGGACACCTATGCATTTTTGGGATCCAGATGCACAAACGTCTATGTTCCAGTCATCAACTCGAACTTCCATTCCGCCGAGCGAACAAACTGTGTCAACGATGTAGAATGCGTTGCTGTATTCTTTAACGATTTCACCTATTTCTTTAATGGGATTCATTGCTCCTGTCGAAGTCTCCACATGAGTAACTGTGGCAGCCTTATAATCGCCTTCTTTTAGAGCATCTTTAACTTTGTCTGGCTTTATGGACTTGCCCCAGGGAACCTCTAAAACCTTAGGTACTGCTCCATGGGCTTTTGACATTTCAACGAAACATTGACCAAAAAAACCAGCGACAGTGTTAAGAATTTTGTCTCCAGGCTCTACAATGTTAGCAATCGCCATTTCCAGAGCCATGGTCCCTGATCCAGCAATGACGAAAACCTCGTTGTGGGTCATGAAAACTTTTTTCAAGTTATTAAGAGACTCTTTAAAGGTTTTAACAAACTCCGGATCCGTATGCGATAGCGTTGGCTTACTTAGGGCGCGCAAGACGGCAGGATCCACATTTGTGGGACCCGGAATCATGAGAAGCTCTCTCTCGCTCATTTGAGTACACCGTTAGTATTGTTGTTAAGTTCGGCGCACGTTTTTATCTTTTGCGTCTAATCTTCTGCTAGAGAAACGAATTATTAAAATTAGGGAGAAACGATGCTCAGCAATCGGTAGAGATATGTTTGTGTTATTTAGCGCACGCTAAATGTAATAAATAACAGTTTCGCGTTTCACAACTTCCCACGTTTGAAAGTTAACGTTTGTTACATTCATTCACAAAAGTTTCGGGCTTTATGGAAGGTTTGCGGAGAAGCCTTCACTCGATAATATACTCTCCATTAACTTTTCGCTTTTAGCTGAAGAAAAAACCTTTCATTCTTTTTCTAAAAGGAGTTCGGCAACCCATTTTGCAGCGTTTTTCACAACTGTTGGACAACCGTTTGGGTCGTGACCACCGTCTTTTTCGAATTGTTCATATTGTTTTGGATCCCACAAGTCGTAAGATTTTCCGAAGATTCTCTTTTGAATGTTTTGACAAATGCAGCTTCCGTAGGTTTCCTCAAATTTTTCCCAAAGTTTCCTTGCAAGCCCAAAGGTTTTGCAGCGTGTTTTTTCTGGGTCATGTTGTAGGAAGGCTTGGATGTCGCGTCCATATTTTAGTCCGATGGCTATTATGCCTCCTGTTAGTGCTCCGCAAACGGAACCTTTGAAGCATATTCCACCAGCAAAGCCTGTTGCAGCTTTAAAAACATCCTCTTTTTCTAGTCCGAAAACTTCTTGAACCGCTAACAAGACGCATTGGGAGCAGCCATAATACTCCTTTTCGTATTCGAAGGCTTTCTTTTGAACAAGATTGAGAATTTCCTCCTTTGATTTCTTCATTTTCTGATCTCCTACAACTTTATTTTTAGAGATGTTTCTCTTAGTGGAGATAAGATTTTCGTTGTTAAGGAATAACGCATGTATTTGGTTGCTTGCAAGTGTTTTCTTGAAATAATAGATGGTGGGTTATAGCCTAAACAGGAATGATGGCGTGGTTCAGAAGCACAAACACGAGATCAGTTGGGATGAAATGGTTCTGGAGCGGTTAGAGAAACCCGTAGGAACAGCCAAGCGCTGTTTCCAGGTAAAGTTGTCAGTTCAAATCCGGCCGGCCCCACTACTTTATACCTATTTTCAAAGGCTTTTATCGTTACCAATGCCACTGTACAGCTTTCACTCTTCTGCCGCAATACGCGCAACGTAAAAACAATCTCTTCTTTTCGAAGGGAACCATCCTAAAGTTGCTCCAGTTTCCTCCTTTATCCTCTCTTCACACGTTTGACTTGAACACCAGCAAGCTCTAACGAATCCACCCTCCTTAAGTTCATCATATGCCTCTACTGTGGTGATGTTTTCTTTGAAAACCTTCTTTGCCCGGTTGAAAAGTTCATCCTGAATATCCGCAAGCATATCATTTGTGGCTTTAACGAGCTCCGAATTATAGCAACCCGTCACACAGTCAATAGATGTTCTTATATAAGGAAACCGTTTTTGAGGGGATCTTCTGGTTCTATGACGAACTGGTGGAAACCTGTAATATAGGCCTGGCCAGTTATTTCTGGTATAATGGCCTTAAACTTGCCGACTTTAGTTTCGGATACTATTTTGCCCTTGAAAAGTGTGCCTATTATACTCTCGCTTGTTATTTTTTCACCAACATTTAGTGAACCTTTAGCATATAATGTCGCCATCTTTGCGCATGTTCCAGTTCCACACGGCGACCTATCGGCCTGACCCGCACCGAATATCACGACATTTCTGTATGTTGCTTCAGGATTTTTCGGTTTATCGCATATTTCAACTAAGTTAATCTTATTCATGTGCTTTTTCCGTGGATGTTCAACTTTAACCTCTCGATTTACTAAGTCTCTGATAGTTAAACCAAGTTTGATAAGTTTGCTTACGTTTTGAGCTTCAACTTTAACTCCCAACTCATCTGCATTGACTATAGCGTAGAAGTTGCCGCCGAAAGCCACATCAACTGTTACAAAGCCTACTCTCGGAATTTCGATTTTAACGTCGGGCTGACTCAAGAAAGAAGGGACATTCTGAACTGTAATTTCTTTGATGAAACCGTTTTTAACGTTAGCTATGGCCTTTACTTGCCCTGCAGAAGTGTCTAACTTAACTTCCGTTGTTATTTTCTTTGGTTGAACCATGCCTGTTTCAAGGAGAACTTTCACCATGCCTATGGAGCCATGAACACACATGTCTAGATAACCGCTGCTATCTAAGAAAATTACTCCAAAATCACAATCTTTCCTTGTAGGCTCGGTTAATACTGCCCCATACATGTTTCTGTGACCCCTCGGCTCAAACATTAGGGCTTTTCGTATGTGGTCAAAGTTATCAATAAAGTATCTTTCCTTTTCAACCATTGTATTCCCGGGGATGTATGGTAAACCTCCAACAACAACTCTAACTGGCTCGCCAGCCGTGTGTGCGTCAACCGATATGATTAAACGGGAAAACATCAAAAGCCCTCCTCTCCGAAATTAAATCAAACATACCTATAATAGTATTTCTTTAACGCGTTTTTTGGAGGCAACGTAGCACACTTTGGGTATAGAGAGGAATAAGAAGAGTTAGCCAGCGTCCCTCAAATGGAGAGTGCACATATGAGAGAAGTAAAGAATATAAAGAGATTTGATATCTATTAATAAAAAGGTGGAAATAAAACGGATATAGTTATTGACAACGTTACATTCACGTATTCAGGCGGTGTAAAACCCGCTGTTCAAAACGTCAATCTTAAGATAGGTGAGGGTGAAAACGTATTAATTACCGGGCCTTCGGGGGCGGGGAAAACGACAACTTGCCTCCTTTTAAACGGTATTATCCCTCACTTTTTCCGTGGGAAGCTTAGTGGAAACGTGTTGATTAGAGGATACAACACGAGGGAGTACGGGATCTCTTATTTCTCGCGGCTTGTTGGTCTTCTTTTTCAAGATCCAGATAGCCAACTGGTTTGTCCGACGGTTGAAGATGAGGTTGCGTTTGGAGCTGAGAACTACGCGGTTCCACCAGAAGAGATCAAGCGTAGGGTTGATGAAAACCTGAAATTAATGAGGATAAAGCGTTATCGAGAGCGAAATCCTCATCGTCTTTCAGGAGGAGAAAAACAGGCATGTGCTCTCGCCGCCGTCATAACAATGCTTCCAAAAATATTTGTTCTGGACGAGCCTACGTCTAACCTTGATCCCATAGGTAGCCACATGGTTTTGGATCTTATTACTTCGCTTGCAAAGAGGGAAAGGCGGACATTAGTTATAGTTGAACATAAACTAGCAGAACTGCTTCCATTGGTTGATAGGGTCATCGTCATGAATGAAGGAAAGATAATTTTGAATGGCACCCCTCAAGACTTCATTGAAAACGCTGATAAGATGGCAGAAATAGGGCTTAAGCCTCCACAAGTATCCCTTTTAGCGGACAAACTGAAGAAATACATCCCGAGTATTCCTCCTTTGCTTACGCTGGAGGAAGCTATTAAATTCTTGCCGCAAATTTTAGATAGAACAAAGGTAAAAAACAGCTTTAATTCTCTTCATCAAGAGAAAAGGGAGTTCAAGTCAAGTAACAGACCAGTCATTGAAACCCAAGATTTATGGCATGTTTATCCTGGTGGAACTACGGCCTTAAAGAGCATGAATTTAAAGATATACTCTGGAGAATACGTCGCTATTGTCGGACAGAACGGTTCTGGAAAGACAACGCTTGTAAAGCACTTTAACGGTCTGCTTAAGCCTACTAAGGGAAGGGTTTACGTGTATGGTGAAGACACTTTTAAAAAGAGGATAGATGAGCTTTCCACGATAGTTGGTTACTGTTTCCAAAATCCAGACTTCCAACTTTGTTGTCGCACAGTTGAGAAGGAGCTGAGGTTCGGCCCAGAAAATGTGAAGCTACCTGAAAAAGAGATAGAAAAGAGAGTTAAGGATGTAGCTGAGATATTCGGGCTAAAAGAATACTTCAATGAGAACCCATTTTCGCTGAGCAAAGGTCAGAGACAAAAATTGGCTGTTGCATCCATTCTCACAATGGAACCGAAGATTCTAATAGTGGATGAGCCTACTACGGGTCAAGACTACAAAACGGGAAAAAATATGATGGAGTTTTACAAGAGGCTTAACGAGAGAGGGAGAACCGTTATTATAATAACTCACGACATGAACTTAGCAGCTGAATATGCCAAGAGAACTATAGTGTTAAAAGATGGAGAAGTTTTTATGGATGGTTCCACTCGGGAGGTTTATTCACAAGCCAAAAAGCTTGAAGAGACTTATCTGAAGCCTCCGCAGATCACCGAGCTTTTCCAAGCACTCTCGGATTATGGTTTGCCTCCAGATGTTCTAACGGTTGATGAAGCTACAAACTATGTAGTTGAACATATAATTCACAGAGGTGAGTAAATTGGCGTTTGAGTATGTCCCGGGAAACACGTTCTTCCACCGCTTGGATCCAAGGGTTAAGATCGCGTTGATAGCCGCTTTCATAGTGATGGCTGTGTCATTCTCAGATCCAATATGGCTTGGCTGCGTATATTTTTCCCTTTTAATGATTATTAGATACTGTAAGCTACCTTGGGACAGGGTGAAAGGGTTTCTAAAAGGAATAACACTTGTTGTGGCCGTGTATATGCTCTTTAACACCATATACCCGCCCGTCACGCTTTCAGACCCATTAATATTCTTCTACCTGATACCTCCAAGCAGCTTACCCATTTCCTTAGACGGTATCGTATGGGCTATAGGAGCTGTAGTGAGATTTCTCATAATACTTACTTTGTTGAGGGTTATGCTTATGATCACCCCGATGAAACAAATGATTCTCGCCCTCGTAAAGTTTGGGCTTCCCCCAGAGTTTGGGTTAGCCTTAACTACAGGGTTTGGGTACTTACCGGTGCTGGCTGATGAGAACCAAAAAATTATGGAAGCCCAACAAGCCAGGGGATTCCGGTATGGATACCGCAATCCTATAAAAAAGTTTAAGGCACTTTTCACACAGCTGCTCATCCCAGCAATTTCAAACTCTATGAGACGCACCCAAGACATAGCTATAGCGATAGAATCCAAGGGATTCAGTTACGATCCTCGTTCCCGTACATACATGCACAGCATAAAATTCCAGAAAACTGATTACGTCACACTTGCCGTAACCGTGTTCATTCTGGTTTTCGCAGTGCTAGCCAGACCTATTTTCGGGTGGGCAAACTATACGTTCACGTTATCTCTAATTAAAAATTTGATGCTATAAAAAAAGTGGGGGTTATTTGAGGGATTTTAGTTCCCTTAGAAACTCCGCGAGTCTATTGACAACTGCATCCACTATTTGCTTCCCCTTCTCTGCACTTGCACGAGTAGCATCGCCCACCACACCTGATTTTGTGAGAGTTTTCATATCTATTGGCGTTTCAACTACAGGAGGCTTAGCGAACAAATCGCATTTCAAAAAGTTAGGCATAGCCGTTTGAGGGATTTCCTTTACTGTTTTATCCATATTGACGTTTTGACCTATCGCTAAAGCAACCGAAGTTTCCGTTTCGCACGCGTGAAATAGAGGAGATTCAGCGACTTTTTGAATCACATCTCCAGCCAATGTCCACCAGTTCACTAACGCTATGAAGACTCCCGTCTCCTCCTTCACCTTGGCTGTGGCTATGCTTAGGGCTGCATCGTTACCTCCATGCCCATTCACTATAACTATTTTCTTAAACCCGTGGTGTACTAAACTTTTGCATACGTCGATAATGATGCTGGTGAAGGTTTCAGGACGCAGAGTTATTGTTCCTGGAAATCCCATGTGATGTTCTGACACTCCGAATGAAACTGGAGGCGTTATTACTGGCTTGACTTCTTCCTTTACTTGATCGGCCGCCATCTTCGCTAAAGTGTAAGCAGTGAATGCATCGTTGTTTAGTGGTAACGCCGGTCCATGCTGCTCAGTTGAACCAACAGGTATTATAGCTATGTCTGACTCCTTAAGCCTATCTTCAACCTCAGGCCAAGTCATTTCGGCCAACAATATCTTCGCAGTCAGTTCTCACGCCTTCCTTTTCGCGTGGGCATAAGCGATGCCTGCGACGACTACTATGATGCTGACAATCATTAGTATGTAGTCCCATGGATGCACATCTCTTAGAGGCTTTGCTCCGGTCAACAGAATATCGGAGAACCTCAGAACAGCAATTGTGATTATTACTACAGCTGCCACAACTGCATATTTGTAAGTACTTGCTTCCTTAGACATTTCCACGTCACTCCGTGATTTCGCCGCCCCGCCAGCTCCACATTGGCTTCATGAATTCTGGAAACAATTCTATGATTATAATCAACGGAACGAACATTTGTATGACGTAGATCCAGTATGTTATGCCAAATGAAGCTATGAGGAAAGGCCAAAATGATGCTATTCCAAGGAAGTCAAGTAACCATGCGGAGTAGAGCATTCCAATAGCCTCAGCGATCGCTAGTACTGGTAAAAGAAGAACGTATCCCCATGAGTGTCTATGTTTGTAGATTGTTTTGGTGAATATGCTTAAGAATATGCCTATAAATGGATAATAAACAATGTCCATCATCGGTATGGCTGAAGGCAATCCTATAAGTAAACCCACGCCGATCGCTACGAATGGGCCTCCTGCAACGGCTGCGATTACATTGACAGTTTCTCTGATGTCAAGTAGGTAGGGTGGAAGCAGCGGAATTACAAGCCCTAACGCTCTCCACGTAAATCCAAGCCCTCCAATAGCCGCTATCATTCCCACCTGTCTCGCTGTTAGCCATGCCTTTTTCTTCTTAGGCGGTGTTATTTTTTCACTCATTTACACACCCTTTTTGAAGATAATGTTGAAATTGTTTATTAGTCTTTCCATAATTTCGATTCTATTAATCTTCGGGATTAGATAATTTTCGCTCTTCTGTCTCTTTCTACCATAGAAAATGCGGAGGAATTGTGCTTAATTTACACAGAAAAATTTTAATGCTGATAGAGCTACAATTGCAAATATGAACAGAATACTTAAGAAGCCTATAGCAATTCTTGGTGGTGGAGCTTGTGGACAGACTTTTGCAGCTGATTTGACTCTAGCCGGGTGCAAGATCCGTTTATATGACCTACCTGATTTTGCTCCTAAAAGCTTAGGAGAAGTTCTAAAGACTCACGAAATAGAGCTTGAGGGTTTACAGCGTAATTTCAAGTGGTTCAGAAGAGCTGGGGTTGCAAATGTTGATGTTGTCACTATGGATATGTCTGAAGCATTAGAGGGGGCTGGTTTGGTGTTGGTAGCGGTTCCAGCAGCGGGTCATAAACGTTTCTTTGAGGAGATGATTCCATATCTTGTGGACGGGCAAGTGGTAAGCATATTTCCGGATAATTTTGGCTCCTTATTGCTCAATGAGATGATGCGTGAGAAAAGTTGCGATGCAGATGTTATAATTGGGGGGTGGAGTTCAATGCCATATGGCACTAGAAAAATAGAGCCGGGTAAGGTTAATTGTATTGTTAGGGCGCGTGAGCTCATATGCGACGCTCTACCAAGCAAGGATGGAGGTAAATTCCTTAAAATTCTAAAGGAACTTCCTGCGTTTGATGGAACAATCGAACTAAAAAGAGGGGATACTGTTATTGGAGTAGGGCTCTCCAATCCAAACCCGGTTGTCCATGTTCCCGGCTCCATTCTTAACGTAGGCGCGATGGAGGTTTCAGAGATGGAAGGAACATTAGGCATTCCGAAGGGTAAATACTCCATGTATAAGTACGGCATAAGTCCCTCAGTCTGTAGGGTTCAACTCGCCTTTCATCAGGAGGAAAGGAAGATAGCGAAAGCTCTTGGGATAAAAATGGTGAAGTACACTGATGAAGAATTCTTTTGGAAAGGTAGTGTCATGGGCGTAGAATATTGGGCTCCATTTTCAGACGTGATTTTGCCGCCAATAGTTGGCCCCCTTTCTGTCGAAGACCGATACTTTACAGAGGATATACCCGTTGGTTGCAACGTACGTTATCAACTTGCCCAAAAACTCAATGTGGGTGTCCCCATAATAGAATCAATGGTAAGGTTAGGGTCTACGATCTGTAGACGAGACTTCTTTAAAGAGGGAAGATCACTAAGGGAGTTAGGCATTGAAGATTTAACTAAAGATCAAATAATCCGATATGTTAGAGAAGGAGTAAGATCGAAAGAATAAGTAAGCAAATTAACCACCATCATGAACAAACTTTGCAACAGCCTCCTTTGTACTAAAACGTTTGTCTCAATGCTTCTGAGCTTGTTCTCTAAGATCCATCTAAGATATCTAACATTAAACCCCATAATACCTGCAAAGTTTTACTGGCTCATAAAGGTTTGTCGTGGCTTTACCGCTGAGAATTTAGTAGCAAATGTAACCCATCCTTGATGGCTTTGGGAACAGAGTAGAATGGGAGTCTAATTAACTCCTCTCCATCTGCATGTCACGCTTTTACCTTAGTTTTAATTCTAAGACCGCGTTTTCTCAAGTATCTGAAGCCTTGCCATAGTGGGTCGTCATATTGATTATTGCGTTGGTCATCTGTATTATGAAAGATCTGCCCGTTATTTCGGGCACCCAAAAAGGGAGCAACCTAAGTCTATAATAAAAAGAAATTGGATATCCGAGCATGTCCCCAAACGTGATTAACGTCGATAAGTATTCTTCAAGCACTTTCCTTTCTTCTAAGCTTTTGACCATCTCATATGTTGTTGCTCCGAAAAGAAAATTCTTCAACCTAGACCCCAACGGGTTCATCCCATCGCTGAACGGCAAATTAATGCCTCAAATAAATATTTAGAGCACATAAGATAAATCCTTGGCAGTAGCATCTTAAAAAGAAAACCGCAAAGCACTCATCCAACTAAGCCTATTCCATCAGGCTAATTCAACTTTTTGTAAAAGTTTTAATTAACATTGCTTAACTTTCTTCTTTGAGTATGGCTTCCCATATTCCGAATCCGCCCACTGTTTCGGGACGTTCAACAGGGTTGTACCATCTTTTTTTCGTGCCAACCTTGGCCCGCATTTTCCATCCGAAGGGTTTCGGTTCCTTGTCTATTCTCTCTAGAAGAGCCTCTATTTTTGA
>DAOUTL010000140.1 GCA_030626685.1 Candidatus Bathyarchaeota archaeon
AGTACGAGAGGAACGGGACGCTGTGGCCACTAGTTAACCGGTTGTCCGACAGGGCAGACGCCGGGCAGCCACGCCGCTGAGGATAAGGGCTGAAAGCATCTAAGCCCGAAGCCTCTCCCGAAAATAGGCAGCCATCCCCTTAAAACGCTGGGCTGGCAACAGCTTGGTCAACGGGGACGAGGGCTCCCATAGAAGATGGGTTTGATGGAGCCGGGGTGTAAGCCAGAAGGCTTCGGCCGACTGGTTCAGCCTGCGGCCCCCAACCGCCTGAGATGTCGAGCTAAAGTAGTGTCTGGACGATATAAACGGTGAACTTGATGGGTGCTCGTGGAGAAGGCCTATGCATGGTTTCCTCGCATTTTGGAGAAATGAGGTAAGCGAATAATTTTTGTAATGTTAAGCTTTAGGATAATGATGTGAACGGTGTGAATTTAATCTCGAAGTTTGACCCTTGGCGTTCAAAGCTCTGCACATGTCCGCCTAAACTAACTTTTAATCCTTACACTGGATGTGACCACGCATGCGTGTACTGTTATGCCTCAAGCTACATCCCGAAATTCTTCAGCTGCAGACCCAAGAAAAACTTAGTTCCGAGACTTAAGAGAGAAGCCGCTAAACTTAAGGGTGAGATAATATCAATTTCTAATTCTTCAGACCCCTATCCAAACTTGGAAGCCGAAACATGTTTGATGCGAAAATGCTTAGAAATTTTATCTAAGCACGACTGTAAGATTCAAATAGTCACTAAGTCAAGTCTAGTGGTCAGAGACGTAGACATTTTGAAGAAAATTCCTTCAATGATCACTTTAACAATCACAACAGACAACAATAACATCTCAAGGATTCTTGAACCTTATGCTCCATCTTCATCAGAACGCATAAAAACCGCTGAAATCTTGATTGAAAGGGACATTCCAGTGTCTATACGCATAGATCCCATAATACCATTCGTAAATGACAATCTTGAAAATCTGGTTAAGACCCTCGCCTCCATAGGCGTCAAACACGTTACGAGCTCAACTTACAAAATCAAACCAGACAACTGGCAAAGATTCAGCATGGTGATGCCGAAAACAGCGGAAAAACTAAAGCCGCTTTATTTTGGGAAAGGCGAAAAAATAGGCAGGTACACCTACTTACCAAGAGATTTGAGGTTAAAATTGATGAAAAAAGTGGGGATGCTAGCTAAAAACTATGGCATCAGATTTGGAACATGCAGAGAAGGTTTAAGCCATTTAAACACTGCAACATGCGACGGTTCATGGCTAATAAGCTAAAGCTTGGGTTACAATAAACCCTAAACGGTAGCCCAAGAAGATTTTAATATCCCGTGTATGTTGAGGTTTATGTTTAGGCTTATGATTTGTTGAACATTGCGGTTTTCTTTCTTTCGAACACTAGAGTTGATACGAAATCTATGTTACTGGCGCTGTATAGGCAGAATTGAATGTTTTTGGCGTGTTCTTGAACTTCTATAGGTTTGCAGCCGAAGAAATCGCCTTTAACATATACAGTGATTAATGTTAGCTTAGCTTCTCTGATTATTCCTCTTCTTTTCCGGCTTCTCCTTTTTCAACAACTTCGGCTTCTGCGAATCTTCTGCTTATCCTTGTTATTCTTATTTTAACGTGGTCGCCTGGTTTCGTGTTGGGTATGAAAGTCACTAGACCCTGTATTCGGGCTATGCCTTCTCCTCTGCGGCTTGTCTCTTGGATGTCAACTTCGTATTCTTTTCCTATCTCAACAGGTTTTGGAGGGAACCTGCTTCTTCCTCTGAATCCTCTTCTTGCGCCGAAGCTTCTTCTCTCTTCCATTCGTTTCACCTCTCATTTCGTTAATAAAAATCCATTCATTTCAGATTCGAATTCTATTTCGCGGTTTACTCAACTGTTAAGTTTCCGTATCTTCCCACGTTTAGCTGGATTTCTCCTCTGAAGCTTGTGACATAACCGTTTTCCACCTTGACAGTGTCGTTGACATTCACCTGGTTTATTTGCTCGTTCCATAATGTCAGTTTTATCGTGCCCGTTTCATCAGCGATGATTGCAGTTGCAACCTTGTGTGTTGTGTCCTTGAATCTTGACATAACCTCGCGTGTTTCGGATTTTTCTGTGACTTTAGCTTCTACGCTAACGCGTTTCATCCCATTTCGCAAATCCTTTATTTTCAATTCTTATCCTCCCGTTTAAGCTATTTTTTCCGCGACAGCGAATTTGCCGCCTACCGATAAAATTCTAACTTTAACGCGTTCGCCTATCTTGCTGTTGGGAACAAAAATCATATAGCCCTGTATTCTTGCTATTCCATCACCTCTGCTTCCAATGTCATCAACAACAACTTCTAATTCTTGATTTTTCCATATGGGTGCTTTTTGTAAAAATGGTTTGCTTGGGCGGTACCGCTTTTTGCTCCCACGCCTTCTTAGTTTTCTTTTGGCATTTCTTGTTTTTTCTGGTAGCCTTCTTGGCATATTCAGTTTTCGTCCTTATCGCGGAGCCAGCCTATCGACAAAACTCGCATGTTGTGTTTGTGACACTTGAGTTTTTAGTCAAGGCTAGTTACATGCAGCAAAGGCGCTCAGCAATATAAATTTTGCTGAATGCTTATTCATAGCGTAATGTTTCAACTGGATCAAGTTTTGCAGCTTTTCGCGTGGGATACAGCCGAAGAGAAGGCTTATAACAATCTCGAAAACTACTGCGCCAACAACCCATGATGGTGAAAGCACTGGCGTTATTTTGATGGCTAACTCTTGGGTTAGAATTTGTTGTTGGGAGTTCGTGCTGTCTAATTGCTGTTAGCGTATAGCTGAGGAGATGAGAAACTCCGTAGCCTACTGGAACGCCCAACACTCCACCTATAAGTCCGATTAGCATAGCTTCGGAAAGAAACATCGCTAAGATACTCCTGTTTTTCGCTCTAATTGCCTTCAATATTCCAATTTCGCGCGTTCTCGTAAACTCTACTTACTTTAGATTTAATATCCAAGTATGAAGCTTTCGGCAAGCATACTAACAAGGTAAGCGACTGCAGCGACGAGAAAACTTTTGGTCCATGTGAATTCAGATAATAATCGGACGGCAATCGCACACAATGCGATGGTCCAAACGTATACTGCTATTTGAACGTACCTGCTAATCTGAGAAATAAGCCATGTTTCCTCCAATATTTTGCTGTATGCAACTTCGCTTTCTCCTTTAACGCCTCCAATTAATTCAAGCGGATAATAAAGTGTTGGTAAAGTTGAGAATGCAGCAGCGTTTATTACCGCTTGTATAGACATGGTTATGAGAGCAAATCCAACTAAAATCAGCAGAGGTCTCCAAACAGTTTTAGCTCCAAAGGCTTTGGTCAATACATAGAGTATTCCGCTGAGGAAAACCCATTTAATGATAAACTGCATGAAAGCCATCGCTGAAACACTTAACATGTAGCTGGTAGCGTCTTCCATAAATGATTTGAAAACACCTCGGAAAAACAATCCATCAAGACGCACAGTTAAGTTTGCATTTTTGGTCCACGTGAATTCAAACCTTAAACTGATGATGTTGCTCCAATCAGCGTTGGCACTATTCGCCCAACATTCGCTTTCAGGTCCAATAGGGATTGTTAGATTATTCCAGATAGAATTGTTAAGTGGAACAAAATGTTTTGTTAGATTGTAGTAAAAATAGTCTGCTGGGCTGGAGTAAAGATAAAGGCTCGCATTATTTAGTTCAGTCGTGTTTTGGTAAATCAGTTTTATTCTAAAGGACATGTTTTTGTAGCCTTCCAAGCCTGAACAGTTTATAGGCTCTGTATAGTTTAACTGCATCCAGATTC
>DAOUTL010000131.1 GCA_030626685.1 Candidatus Bathyarchaeota archaeon
CAAAAATAATCTGCTACAACCTCATATGGACAATCAGAGGAAGCTACAAATTTTGAGCCAAAACCGGGGAACCATTAAAATTATAAGTATGGCTGCGATTCCCATAGACGAGTTTATAGCTGCGGTGAAGAAAAGCTAAACTTTCAAAAATTCTCCCTCTTTTTTCTTTTTGCATTTCCGATACGGATCTTTGACCCACCTTAGAGACGGGGAAGAGTCTCATAAAACTTCTTGATTCTTTCGCACAGATAGAGTGTTACACTCTACTTTTTTGAAGAGGCGAGAGTTTTGTTAATTGATGTTTAAACTATCATTGCTGTTTCGGGCTTCTTCTTTCTTGATTTTCTTTTCAGCCAAGCCCTTATGAACTCCTCTATTTTTTGGCGGTTGTATGGGTCTTTCCAGGCGTTTTCGAGGGCTTTGCATTCGTTTGTGGCTCCTATCAAGCCGAAATAATGAAGCAGCTCTGTGTATAGGCTTTCCCTTTCCAGCTCGTTTAGGAAAACTTGTAGACGCGTGGTTGCTAAGACCTCGTTTAGGATTTGGTTGAAGACAAGTCTGCTCAATTTTTCACCAAGAATAGATTTGTGAATCTTTCTGATTTGGCTTTCGCATTGAAAAGGATGGTGAATCTTTCTGAAGCTTACTACATATCCTCAACGAGCAAAAACGTCCATTGTTTGAAGCTTTATACGCTTCTATTTCCAGTTTCCTTTTAAATGGAAAAATGTTAAAATTTAGGTTAGAGGTAAATAATTTGGGGTGTGCCTTGTTCAGCCCTAAGTGAAGGGTAAAGAGAGAACAGAACGCAAAAAGGAGAGGGTAAAAATGAAAGTGTCTAAGTTTAAATTGGCTTTCGTAGTGCTTTTAACAGCCACAATGATTTGGGGAGTCGCCCTTCACTACACTCTTCAGGAATACCGTGAATACTGTGAATGGTTTAGAGGGTCGAAGTGGGGTGAGTCTGGGCTTCCAAATCCGTACTACACTTGGAACGGTGGATTATACGTTACTGTCGCAACTGAATTTTTGCTCCTTGTATGGATACCTTTTATCTGGTATTCCCTTCTGGAAAAGGCTTATCCGTATTTGAAGCAGAGGCTAAGCTACCGAGAAGTGAAAAGGTTTTTCAAAGCAATGTCGCGGTTAACGTATGCCACCTTTTATGGCTCTGTGTTGCGCTACTTCAAGAGCGTAAATCGAAAGGCCAGGTCAAAACTCGCCGTTTGGTTTATGAAGAGTGAAACTCTACAGCACGTTGACTCTTTGATTAAAGTGTTCAAATGGGTGGTTCTGCCGGCAAGCCTCTTTTATGTTTGTGCAAACTTCTACTTCTTTGGACAGAACGCCCTGGACTCCATGTTTTTGGGCATGTTGATTTTCTTCTACAGCAGTTTTCTTCCAGACTTGCCTTCCATGCATAGAAGGAAGACTTACCGTGATGCAAGAGATGCAACCGAAGATTTGCCGTGGTATAAGAAGTATGCTCTTCTGCTGTTTGCTCCACTGTTCATTGGAGCTTTCTTTTGTGGGATACAGTTAAGATGGAAGACAACCGAGAACTTCCATAACTTCAAATCTTTAGCGATTTATGTAGTGTTTCTGTTTATATTGAGCTTTTTTGTGTTCGCAGACTTTCCAATGTTAATTGGAGACATAACTGAGATTCTTTCTCTCCCATTATACGGTCTGACAGGATACTTGACTCATCTGAAGGTTGACCTGTGCTTTTAAACATGTTGAAGTGAAATAGCGTGCGCATCGTGTGAGCTCTACCAGCCGTAAAACGCAGCCCTTGAAGGGTGCTTCTGTTTGAAGAGTTTATACGCTTCTATTTCCAGTTTCCTTTCAAGCTCCCTCTGTCCCTTTACGATCGTGTTTAGGTTTGGGCTGAACGTGACGGGTCCGTTTAGCACAGCGCTCGGCTTAAACGTGTTCAGACGCCATGTTGGTACTGGTTCAGCCCCGAGCAGCTTCTTTATTAGTGTTTGAGGGACTTTTCCGAATCGGCTTATGGCGTTGAAAAGTTGTTTGGTGTCTGTTTTTGATATGGGTCTCAAACCGTAGGATGGAAATTCCTTTACGGTCTTCGGCAGCCCTGCTATGTCTGTCATTTGCACGCCTACGCCGGTGTATTCTCTGGGGTTTAAGGGAATAAGCCTAAGCCTGTAGCCCATGTTAGGCCCTATTATGATCACGTTTCCTCTTTGGTCTGCTAGGACGCCCCAGCCCTTAGGGTTTTTGTTGTATCGGTTTGTGATTGTTTTCATTAGATGCTCAACGGGTTCGATGCTCATGTTAACTGCCCACGATATGATGGATGTAACAGACTTTTAAAGCTTGCTTAGGCGTTGCTGACGCGTATCTAAGAGGCAAAGGTTGAGGCAAGCTCACTGCGATATTCTCCCAATTTTTTTCTCATCGCACACTTAAAATTCATTCCTTTTTATGCGCACGCTTAGATTGTTTTAATCTTTAGTTATAGAAGAATATTCCAGAAAATGTTAAATTTGAAACGGGTGCTAACTTATTAATGGTTAGGCGTAGCCGGCTGCGCTTTTAAGCGGTTAGAGTTTAGCGTCTAACACGTGCCGAGTCTGGGGCACGTTAAACATACCCGCCAAGAAAGGAGAAAGGAGAGTGATGGAATGAAAACAAAGTTGATTACAGCGTTAATGATAACGTTGTTTCTGGCAAGCATAACAGTAATTGCGGTACCAGTGAGTGCAAAACCAAGAGTTATTAAAGTTCCAGAGGATTATCTGACCATTCAAGCCGCTGTCGACGCGGCAAACGATGGAGATAAGATTATTGTCGCAGCAGGCGAATGGTATGGAGCAGAAGTCACTAAGGCTGTAGAAATCATAGGAGAAGAAGGAGCAATAATAGTTGACGGTCCGGCTCATCCGAGTTATCCTTATCTTCATTTTGGCTTCAAACTCGGATACGGGTCAGATGTGAGCGGGGCAATTATAAGCCACTTCACATTCAGAGGGTTAGCATTTCCTATCTTTGCCTTTAATGCTGACGATGTCACCATTGAATACAACATAATCTACGATGCTTTACAAGGAATTACAAATTGGGATGGCAACAACTGGGTCATTAGGCATAATGTCATTGAAGGAATTTACGTTTCAGGTGGTGGAGGGCTTGGTATCTTCATCGGCTCCTTGTTCAAGGACCTTGGTGCAAGCGGTAATCTTGTAGCCCATAATAAAATAATAGCTGAGATACCAGATGACCGTACCTACTCTGCAGGTGGTATTATCTTATGCGCAGACGCTCGCTGGGGAGCTACACCTGGGAAAGTTTCAAACAACAAGGTTGTTCACAATAAGGTAAAAGTCACCGGACCAGACACATTCGCTATGTCATTGGAATTCTTGGGTCTCAGCGAAATACCTACTGAAGATCTGAAAGATAGAGTCTGTGGCAACCTCGTTGGTTTCAACGATTTCAGAGGCAGCGCAACCGAGATAGATTTTGTTCCTGAAAAGCTGGAAGAAGTCAACACTATTTCCCGTAATCTTGGCAACAATCGTGCATATGACGGTTTTCCAGCCAGTGAGTTCAAGCCTGTAGAGTAAGACAAAGTTACACTATAAAGTGAAAAATAGCTACAAACCCCTCTTTTTTCTATATGCATGCGCAAAACAGGTAAACTTTGGTTTGCAACAGCATGCCGCAGACTTTTATTAAATGCGCAAGTCTTTCTAAGCTGGCTTTCATGAGTTTTTTGCGATAAAGTTTCTGTTTCCCATAGGGTTGATGCGAGAAAAAGTATTTCATAAATCGTGGCGTTTTATTTTGAATGAAAGTCTCTTTCACCCGAGCTAATTCCTCAGGCTTTAGGCTCTTCAGCTTGTTTAAAACGTATTTTTCGCTTCCCAACAATTGCGTGTTAAAGCCTAACTTCAACAGTGTATCTGCAATCGCCAAAGCCTCTTTTGCAGGGGGCTGCTCGGCTATTTTCTGCATTCCAGCCTTCTCTGCAAACGGGTTATACTTAGCCATAACAGCAACCATC
>DAOUTL010000173.1 GCA_030626685.1 Candidatus Bathyarchaeota archaeon
TCAAGCCGGAAGATATAACGTGGTTTTGGTTGGTGGAATGGAGAAAATGACAGATAGGTGGGACAGAATCCGCGATGATTTAATGCTTCTAGAAGACCCGTGGAGTTACTATGCAGGATGCACACCAGAAGCAAACCACGAACTGATGCTTCGAGCCTACATAAAAAAATACGGCATAAACGGCGAGAACCTTGAAAAACTAAACATCGCTTTAGCACAAATTTCTGTCAAAAACCATTTACACGCAATGAAAAATGAGCATGCACATTTCCGAAGAAAAATAACGGTTGAACATGTCTTGAACGCAAGGAAAAGGGCTCAAAGGCCATTAGGGCTTTACGATTTCGCACCCATTTCTGACGGTGCAACTGCCCTTATTCTTGCAAATGAAGAATTTGCCAAAAAGTTTACAAGCAAACCCGTCTACATTTTTGGCGCCTCTTCTGCAACGGATTATCTGACCTTTCCAGCAAGAGAAGACATGACACGCTTTCTCGTGAGCGAAACAGCCATGAAAAATGCTGTGAAAATGGCGGGGATAAGCCTATGGGACTTGCAAATCGTTGAACTTTATGATCAGTCAACAGTTATGGAAATGATTTCGCTTGAGGACTTAGGGTTCTGTGAACGTGGAAAAGCATGGAGAAGCATATACCAAAGCTGTCAAGATTACAAGGGCTATTATGAAATAAACGGGAAAAAACTTTTTGTGAACATGAACGGCGGATTAAAAGCTGATGGAAACCCGTTAGGCGCGACGGGCGGCGCCCAAATTTCCGAAGTTTTTAAGCAGTTAAGGGGAGAAGCTGGCGAACGACAAGTTAAAAGTGATAGAGAAATAAGGTATGGGTGTGTGCTTGAGCTTGAGGGCTTCGGAACTAAAGGTTATGTTCACATTTTGGGGAGAGATTGAAGATGAGTAGTGAACCGATAGAAAGAAGAGTTTCTTATCTTGGCGATAGATTAAGGGGAAGACGTTGCCAAATTTGCGGGAAAGAATATTTTGAGATAAGGGACTACTGTGGAAACTGCGGCAGAAAAAGCTTCGGAAAAATGATTGACATAGACATGTTCTACGAGATGGGCAAGCTGGAATTATGCACCTTTGTTAATGAACCAACAAACAAGTTCACTAAGCTGGGCAGCTACGTTTACGGCATAATCTCATTCCACGATGGAAAAATACGTGTTCCGGGAAGACTAACTGATCGAATAATAAAGGACAATGAAGAAATTGACTTTTCGGCTCTTGAAGGAAGAGATGTTGTTCCAAGGTTTCGAAGACGTTATTCCGTGGATAGAAGAGACATCATTCCGACGATTTCTCTTGCTTTCACCTTCGCCGATGAGTATTACCCACACCAAGAATACACTATTGTTAAGCCAAACAAAGAGTATGATATACCGGGAATAGTTGGCTACGGAGTCTACACCTCAAGGTTTAGGATAAGGGAAGGAAGCATAGAACGTTCAGTCCCCTTCATTGATGAAGATGCAATAACAGCTGCCGTTGAAGCTGGAAAACTTGCGTTAATCCACTCTGGAGTTGACAGCTCACTCGTTGGCAAGATCTATGTAGGCTCAGAATCAAATCCATACGCTGTTAAGCCCATAGCTTCAAAGGTTGCGCAGGTTCTAAAACTTGGCGAGGAAGATGAAGGTATACAAGGAGTTGACGCTGTAGACACAGAATTCGCATGCAAAGCAGCCACAAGCGTGTTTAAGGATGCGGCATCCCTAGTTAACTATCCAGAATCAAACATTCAATACGCCATGGTGATAGGTGCGGACAATTCTCAAGCAGCTCCAAGAGAATGCCACGGTGGTGAACTAGACCTATTCGTCGGATATGGCGGATGCGCCTACATTTTCGGAAAACACGACGTTATAGCGGAAATCGAAGGATGGTACTCATGCACCTCCGACACGCCTGACTTCTGGAGAAGAGACGGTGAACCATACCCAATGCACGGTGGAAGATTCACCGGAGACCCAGCATACTTTAAACACATCGAAAAAGCAGCAAAAAAGCTGATGGAACGACTTAATCTGCAAGTCGCAGACATCAATTATTTTGTTACCCACCAGCCAAACCTTCGGTTTCCAGTGAAGATCGCGAAGGAACTTGGATTTAGAGAAGAACAGTATCTGCCTTCGCTTCAAGTGGCCAAATTTGGTAACACCTACTCGGGCTCTTCACCATTGGGTTTAGCAGCTGTCTTAGACATAGCCAAGCCTGATGAGCGTATTTTAATTGTGAGTTACGGTTCCGGAGCTGGAAGTGACGCTTATTCGCTTATCACCACAAGTCAAATAATAGATAAGCGGAAACGCCAAAAACTAACGGTTAGACATCAAGCAGAAAACCCATTTCTAGAATATGTAGACTACACAACTTATAGACGACTGAAACTTGGAATGTAACAAATCATTAATAAATCATCAGCAACCACTTATCGACGGAGCATAAACCATTGTTTGCATACGGAATATTCAAAGTCATATATGCGCCTCACAAAGCATTCAAAGAAATAATTCAAAACCCAAGGTACCAAGGACCAATCTTAGTAATGATTCTTTTCGCAGCAGCATACACGGGATCTGCCTATATCGTGCTATCTAAGGCATATAATGAACAAACCTTGCCTACGGCTTCACAAAGAGATGAATGGACAGAAAATCGCACGTTATGGGCGTCAATTTGGACATCAAATGCCAACATCATGGAAAGTGAGGATTGCATAAGCGGGGATTACTACGGAAACAAAAGCATAGAATTCGCTGTTGGTAATGATACACGAATCTGGATGCAGTTAAA
>DAOUTL010000145.1 GCA_030626685.1 Candidatus Bathyarchaeota archaeon
ACAGAACAAGAATGGTTTCAACAATGGAAATAACACTTAAAAAAGAGTAGGAAAACATTGCGAAACAAAGCAACAATCGGCGAATACCTCACCTTTCTTTCAATAAAATACGAGGTTGATCCAGACAAACTTTTTTATGCACTAATCTCAGCTTGGGGAAACAAAAAATCCACGTGCGGAAACCTTTCAATCAAATGCCGCAAGAAAACCCGTGACACAGCCATCTTCCTTTTAACAAAAGGTCCAAAAGTCGTTGCACAATTCCACATACCCAAAAGTTTTCTTCTGGAAAAAACCAATCCAATTAGACATCTCAGAAAAACCGACATGCTCCGCAGACATCTAATTAAGAAAAATAAGGGGTCACATCCCCGGCACATCAGAGATTTAAGAACCGGAATGAAACAAGTTAACCTGAAGGTTAAAGTTCTAGAAATTGCAAGACCAACGCTTGTCTTTACAAGGTTTGGAAACTACGCCAGCGTAGCCAACGCTTTGATAGCGGACGAAACTGGAACCATTAAACTGTGTTTATGGAACGAACAAATAAACTCCATCTCAGTAGGAGACACTGTTCAAATTGAGAATGCACGCGTGTCCATGTTCAGAGGTGAACGACAGTTAAGGATTGGAAAAAACGGAAAACTAAGCATCGTGGAAGCCACAGAATTTCCATTAGAAAAAGTGCATAATTTGTAAATAGACGGTTTTTCTAAAAAAGTTGCAAAACATAGCGTGTTTGATAGTCTTGGAGAGATTCGAACTTTCCAAGCGCCGTGGTTACCGTTAGATTTAATCCTTTTGTTAACCTCGCAAATAACTTAAGCGGGCTAAGCACTTAAGGGGGTATGCCAACACAAAGCGATAACTTGCCGTTAAATTCTTAAGAAGAAAAGCCGGAATTTGGGTGATATCCCCCTTTGTGATATGTTCAAATCCCACCCCGCACTTGAATTTCAGCTTATTTTGAGCTTATTCTTTCAATGTTGATTTTAGTATAAGAAAAGCCGGAATTTTTACGTTTCTCCAGTTTTGCTTATGGGTTGTCGTTTAAGTTGTAAACAAATAAAATAGACCATAAAAATATTCCCTACTGTAAGCACATGCTGTCAGGTTTTTTGGTTATCTGAAAGCACGCGTGGCATCATCAAGGACGAGTAAATGTTTACGTCAAGCTTTTTATCTGTGGGCTTCTATTTCTGGAACTTCAAAGGATTGTTTGGCGAGTAAGCAGATGAAAAAACCTCTTTGGATGATATGCATAACGCACATGTTCCTTGAAATTTATCTTCTCATACAGGTTGCTCTCATCCCAGTTATCACACGAGAATTCCAATTAAGCCTTCTTGAAGCCTCTCTGGTGGTTACCGTTCCAAGCCTTATTATGCTTCTGATGAATATCCCTTCCGGATTCTTGGCAGACCGTTTTAGCACGAATCACCTATTGTTTGCCAGCATGCTAATAGAAGGCCTTTCGGCACTTCTGATCAGCCAAACAAACAATTTCTGGATGCTAGTGCTTGGCGTGTCCCTTATGAAGATTGCATCTCCGGTCTACCATATTTCAGGACTAAGCCAAATAAGCAGATTTGCAAAGCCCGAACGCATGGGCAGGACGATCGGTGTCCACAACGCCCTCGGGAGTTTAGGGTCAGCCGCCGGCGTCATCAGCCTCGCCTTGTTTTTGTCAACTCTAGGCTGGCGATGGTCCTACCTCTTCTGGGCATTTCCAATCCTTGTTTGGGGATTCATACTCCTAGAGTCTCCGCAGCTCAAAACCAAGCGAACAGAGAAAACTAAGAGCGAAAAGCAAGACAGACCCACGAAATTGTCTCTTATTTTTTCCGCTCCGCTCTTGGTTTTTCTGGTCGCCATAGGCACCAGAGAAGTCGGCTCCACCGGGATTTCCACGTTTACGACCACATATTTCGTGAGCACCAGAGGCCTTTCTGAGTCCACAGCTAGTTTAATCTTCGGGCTTGGGCCTTTCATGGGAATAGTGGGCTCCCTCGGCGGCGGCTACCTGACGGAAAGGACAGGTGCAAAGAGGGCACTTAGCTGGGCTGTTTTGGGTTGTGCAATCTCACTTTCCATTTTATCATTGATGACGCATGTTTACCTTCTTGTCCTCGTTTACCTCGTCTACGCGTTTTTCAGCAATTCCTTATGGTCGCCCATGAACACCATTGTCTCCGCTATTACGCCTGAATCAGAAAGAGGATTGAGCTACAGCATTTACTTCTTCACAGAAGGGTTAATAGCGTCTTTCACACCCACTTTAGTAGCAGGAGTCATAGAGCTGTCTGATGTTTGGTTCATCTTTCCCTTCAGCATAATTTTTATGATCACAGGGTTGATAATACTCCAATTCCTTCCCAACCCTAAAAATAAGTTCAACAAGAAACTAGCGCGCATATTATAGGCACACTTAGTATGTTTTTTACCAGTAAACTTGGGTGAGGATCCCACCCCACACCAAGAACGAGACCTTTGTCTCTCTCGCTGGGTTTTCTCAATCGTTCTTTGCATGGTTTCCCATTAACTTTAAGATGCTACTTGTAAAGTTTTATTCGGGGGAATACGAAAAGCAGAGTAGTTAGGGGATTAATCTTGAAAAAGGCACTAATGATAACTCTTGAAAAACTAAGTGAAGAACCTTACGCATCCATAATATGTTACCCTAGACCAAGCAAGGCAGAAATTAAAAAACGTTTAAAAGAAATGCAAAAATTAGGCATTGAGGCTCTAGAATTTAGGGGAGAAAAGGAAGCTTTCAGCATTCCAGTTTTAGGCAAAGGCTGCGTAGGCATAGTTACAATAGCCTACAGAAACGGAGAGAAAATGGCTCTAAAGATTCGAAGGGTGGACGCTGACCGCTCCAGAATGAAGCAAGAGGCAAAAATGCTTGAAAAAGCGAATTCAGTGCGTGTCGGACCAAAACTTTTAGACGTAAGTAAAAATTTTCTTTTAATGCAGTTTATCGATGATGATTTGCTTCCAAAATGGCTGGAAAAACCCAGAGAAAAACACAAGTAAGAAAGATTTTGCGTGAGGTTTTGGAGCAGTGCTGGAGACTGGATAAGGCTGGGTTAGACCATGGAGAACTAAGCCACGCCCCAAAACATATAATAATCAATAAAGAAGGCGAACCTTTCATAGTTGATTTCGAGACGGCCAGCCTAAACCGGAAACCATCAAACGTAACATCGATCTGTCAGTTCCTCTTCGTCAGCGGCGTAGTCGCAAAAAAAGTTGCTGAAAACCTCGGCGAAAAAGACAAGAAGGCAGTTATTAAAGCGTTAAGACGCTACAAAAAGGATAGAACTCGTGAAAATTTTGAAAGAGTGTTGGAGGTTTGCGGTCTCTAAACAACATAATCCACCGTTGAGCACATATTCTGCCTATTCAAGTCTACATTCTCAAGCTTTAACTATTTGATAAGCGGAGAAGGGTCAAGCCACATCTCCACCTGAAGCTGTCTTGAAACCCGTTTTTCTCGTAAAGCAGCGGTGCAAAATCAATAAACAGGCTGAAAAACTCAGCCAACCTTCTCCTCCAAGAATTAAACTCGCCCAACATCGTTTTACGGCTAAGTGTACAAAAGATTTAAAACATTGAATGCGTTCCTTAGCCAACTAGTGAACTTTATGGTTATCAGCAGGGAAGAGACGCAGGAAATA
>DAOUTL010000054.1 GCA_030626685.1 Candidatus Bathyarchaeota archaeon
ATTTTTGTTTGTTTCATGTCGAGTAGGTAAGAGGCTTCGACGGCTGTTAATCCGCGTCTTATTCCGAGGGTTTCCATGCTGATTTTAGGCATCAGATACGACTTTTTACGAGCCACGTAGACAACAGCTCCTATCACAACGATAAAGACTCCGAATGTGTCAAGAGGGCAGGTCCGTACCGCTGGAAAAACGCAACTAAACCAGAAGGCTGCGTATCGTAGCTCTCCACGTATTCTTTTGGAAAGGAAACTCCAAATGTGCATTTCTGACCGGGTAACAGGTTCTGTCTCTCCCAATAAACTGAAAACAGACCATCTTCAGTCATTGCATTGTCCCAATCTACTGATGTTTTCACCTCATCTTTAGTGACCCCGGGAGGAAAAACAATCGATACACGAAGGTCTTTCACACTTGCTTGTTCCCACCAAGTTGGAATGAACTGCATGCCAACATTGCCAGGGTTTTGTGTGTCTTCATAAATCATGTGGGCAACGTTTGTGATGATGGTGAACCAAATAGTTTGTCCAGCCTTTAAGGGTGTGTAAAGGTTGACCTTCACCTTATAATCGGTTCCAGAACTTGCGTCAGTAGCCACGAGTGTGTGACCATATTGGTCTATAGCTGGGTCTATTGTGAAGTCGCGTTTAGGTTGACCAATAAGCACATATTTTATTTCATCGCCAGAATCAAGCGTTATGCTGATATTGTAGAATAAATCGATTGTTCCATTTTGGTTTATCCATATTTTTACCCATTCTTGATTAAGATGATACGTTCTCTGTGCTGTAGCAGTGCCTGTGAACACCATTAGAATGAATGTGACAAGTAATGCGACTAGCAAGGGATGCTTTTTTACCATTTTGGTTCCTCGGTTATCTCAAACGTGTGTCCACAGTATGGGCATGTTGCGTATGGCACGCCAGCCACTATTTTGATTTGGTCGGCGTCTATGGAAGCTGAGCAGTTAGGGCATTTAATTGCAACTGCCTTCATTTGTCCAGATACTTCCAATTTTTGGATTATTGTTTTTGGTTTTCGGGTTATGTAGTAGGCGATTCCGAAGGCGACTATAAAAAACATGGCGGAGACGATTAGTCTTGTGGATTCGTAAGCTGAGGCTAGAGCAAATATTATGCCGAAGAAGAATAGAACTGCAATCGCAATTGTGCCCAGCACTTTTTTAAGGTTCACAATATATTGGGTGCGACTCCTCACAATTTAACCTTACCCTTCTCCTTAGAATTCTCGTGTCGGGCAATCTTTGCAAGCTAACGGCTCACTTGTTTTCTTAAAGTTTCTTCGGTTTTTCTTTATGTGCTCTGCGACTAGACCCTCCTTATACATAATTTCTAATGAACGCCAAATATGTTCTGCAGAATGTTTGTGGATTTTCCATATTTGACTCAAAATACGCTGGATTCGGGTTTTTGTTCTGTAGTTTATTAAAGTTTATCAGATAAATGGGTGGTTATAATTGGGTTAAGGCGAGTTCCTTGTCTGAGTTTGGAAGTTTTGGAAAGGGTGTGGGTTTAGACCCTCTTGTGGTGAGGAAAGCGATTCCGAAGCATAGGGATATTCTTTCCGAAGAGTATTTGATTTCTATAGTTTTGAACGCTACGGAGGATGAGATAACTAGGTTGGATAGAGACCATTTTATTGTTGAAGTTAGAAGAAAGAAGAATGGGGGATATGTTGCGGTGCTTGTTTGGGTTCATGATCAGAAGTGGAGATATTATGTTTATAGGGTTCATGTGATGGCGTGTCGCAGATGAATTTCGGATAAGCAAGATTTAAATATTTTGAGATAATATTATCTACTGGGTAAAATTTGTGAATCTTCAAGAAAATGTTAAAGAAGTAAGGAAGAAGCAAGCAGAGAAGACAGATAGGGCTTTGCTTGATTTTTTGAAGAAGAAACCTGGTGCCTTGTCGTTGTATCAGTTAGCTCAAGAGATTGGTTGGTCCATTGGTCGTGTTCAGAAAAGTGTGGAGAGGTTGTTGAAGAAGGGATTGGTTACGTATAGACGTGCTTTTCTCGGTGGGAGGTCTCTGAAACTTATTATTCCAATTAAAATGGGGGCTGATTTGCAGCCTTCGTCTATATTGCGGAAGCCTTCGGATGTTGAGATTGCTATTCCGGCTGATATGGTTGATGGTGAATGTTGGAGTGAAAATGCTTTTTTGTACGCATTGGATAGGACGAGTTTGGGTATATCATCACGTCGGGAAAGAAAGTGGCATGAGAGTTCTCTTTTTGAAGCTAAAGTTCCAGTGAGAAAAGAGGAAAATGCGGTTATTGCGAGGATACCTGAAAAGGTGTCTCGATTTTATCTGTTGCATATGAGCAGTTATGAGGTTTCTGCTTCGCCGAAGGGAAACAAGGTGATTATATCGGTTGGCGGTTCGTCTTTCACAAGGTAATACACTTACTGGTTAAAACTTTAGACTGATTATTTAGTGTACCAACTCTGTGGTTGTTTGGGGATTTTCCGCGCAAAAGTTTTAGGATAGACCTCCTATAGAAAACAACATAGAAACCTATGTAAGCTTTCCAAAGCATAAAGAAAGCCTGAAAATTATCAAAATACTGAAATAGGCTTTACATAATCTTATAATGGGAGGAGGTTTTCCATGCAAGGGTGGATGAATGTAAGGGAAGAGGCTTTGAATGTTTTGTTAGCTGAGCTTTTAGCTGAAAGAGGGCTCAAGGCGCTTGGAGAGGTTGTTTTGAAGAAGGGTTATCCTGATGTTTTACTTGATGTGAATGGTGTTAGGATAATTATTGAAGCGAAGAAACAGGGTAGGCGAGAGGAATTACGTGGGAATTGTGAGGCAAGGTTAGACAATGGTATGTGTGATATATGCGTTATGGTGGAGTATGCCGCGTTAAACGTTACGTCTATTAGTCCAACAGTAAGCGATTTGAAAGAAGCATTGTTGAAGGGTAAATATAATGTGGGGTTTATGACTTATCTTGATAGGATTGGTTTGGAAAAGTGGTTGACTGGTTTTAAGCCGAGGGTGAAAAGCGACTTTTACATGAATATAGATTTTCAGGAGTTTGTCACCTATCTAATGTCTGTTTATGAATACACGGTAGCGGAGGATATTGTGACCCCCGTTGTTGAAAAACTTAAGTATATCGTGAATAGTTTTTCACGGGCAGTTTTGTCGTACGGTCTTGATGTTAATAGATTAAAAGAGGTTTTGGAGTTAAGAGAGAAAAGTGAGAAAGAGGCGTAGGGATGAGTAAGAGGGAAAGAGAAGATAATTTAAAGATTCTTTCTACTGCTGGTTTGATACTCACGGATACGATGATATTCCACGAAGTCCTAGCGAAAACCAATCCGAAAATCAAAACTCTTGCGCAAATCAAGCCCATGAGCAATGTTAAGAAAGCACTTGAAACTGAGTGGGCGAAAATTCTCGAGATTGACTATATTCCCGTTTTTAGGCTTGCTTTGGATATTTTGGCGAATTTGCCTGCGTCTCCTGTGTTGGATAGGCAATTGCGTGCTTTGATTGATACGGCTTATGATATAGCTGCGTCGTATGCGTTGTTAAGACATGACTTGATGGGTAGAATATATCATCAGTTGTTGCTTGGTAAACTCGTGAAGTATTATGCAACTTTGTATACGTCTATTCCTGCTGCTCGTTTGCTTGCTCGATTATTGGTTAATCTGCCATCCGAGTTAAGGTGCGATAGCGTGCCTTCCAAGTTTGGTAATGAACAATTGAAGGTTGTGGATTTTGCTTGTGGTTCAGGAACTCTTCTTTCGGCAGTATACAAGGAAGTTGATGCGAAGCACAGGGTAGACGCGGAGGAGCCTAATCCTCTTGCTCTTCATAAGTTTTTGGTTGAGGATGGACTCTGGGGTTTTGATGTTCTGTTACATGCAGCACATCTTACAACATTGACCTTGTTTCTTCATAATCCATTTTCACCTGTTACAAAGTCTAAAATTTACGTATTACCCTTAGGTGTAATGGGAAAGCCTGAGACCGCACATTTAGGAAGTTTAGATTTTCTGCAGTCTTCCAAAATATCCCCCGAAAGCCGCCTTATTGGCGGTGCTATTGGCGTTCAAAAGGTGAGTATAAGTGAACAGGAAGCTAAAGCTGAAGAGTTACCAAAGTTTCACATTTGCATAATGAATCCTCCGTTCACAAGAAGCGTAGGCGGTAACCTTCTTTTTGGCAGTCTTCCGAGGGAAGAGAGGAAAAAGCTTCAGAAAGAGTTGAGTAAACTTCTAAAAAGTAAAGATTTAAGCGGAATAGGTCAAGCTGGGCTTGGTGGTAGTTTCACTTTTTTGGCTGACAATTATTTGAAGGAAGATGGGAGACTTGGACTTGTTTTGCCTAAGGCTGTGTTAGCTGGTGTTTCTTGGCGTCGAATTCGAGAAAAACTGCTTAATAGCTATCATGTAGAATACATAATATCAAGTTTCGAAGGACCCAACGATTGGAATTTTAGTGAGAACACAAGTTTAAGTGAAGTTCTCCTCGTAGCGCGAAAAGTAAAGAAGAGAAGGAAAAAAGACTACACAATATTTGTCAACCTTTGGAGTAAACCGAGAAGTGAAATAGAGTCGATATTTGTTGGTTCGTTACTGCTTGACCTTTATCAAAGTGCTAAACTTTATGATATATGTAATGCAAATGCCTCTCCGTATCATTTGAGACTTCACGGCAAGAAAATAGGAGAAGCGTACTCAGCAAAGCTTGATAACGTAGACTTTGGACCTTACCAACTATTTGCTCAAGCAGAATTAAACCGGGTGGTCGAGTTACTTAGACAAGGAACAGTTTATACACCGACTGAAGGAATTGTAGGCAGGATTCCATCTGCTCCATTATCTAATTTCATAAAGAAAATAGGACCTGACGTAAAACAAGTGCATAACACATTTAGAAGAAGCGGTAGGTATCGCCCAGGCTGTGCGTACCGTGCCTTATGGGGTCACAGCTCTGCTCTTATCAGAACAATAGAACAAGAGTCCAATGCATGTTTGGACCCAAAAGATAACAATTTGGCAAGACGGTTATGGCAAGGAAGCGGTAAACTACTTGTCGTAGAAAGAGCATGGCTCTCAACATACAGAATTCTGTCCACTGTAACAACAAAGGATGTACTTTCAAACGTTTGGTGGCCGATGACATCCCAAAATGTTAAAATAAAAGACGGAACACTAAGTCCGGATGATGTAAGCAAGATTTTGGCTCTCTGGTTTAATTCTACCTATGGTGCACTTCTTCTTCTATCGGTCGCTGAAGTCACTAGGGGAGCTTGGGTTAAGTTTAAGAAGAAGCCGTTGAGCACTCTTCCTGTTATAGACTTTTCCAAAATTACTATGGCGAAAGCAAAAACTTTACTAAACCTATATGATGATATTCGACTTCAAGAATTAAAATCTCTGCCAGAAGAATTCGCAAAACCCAACATAAGAAAGAAGATCGACGACACTTTCAACCAAGTATTAAACATAAAAGCAAAACTAGAAGACCTCTACACACTGCTAGCCCACGACCCAACCATAACAGCACAACCACTCAAATAACAGTAAGAGTTCTAGTGGTTTTAGTTCTCCTGTTGTTGGGTCAACCTGCAATCCAAGCTCCTCCAAACTGGTGACACCCAAAACCTCAGCATCCAACCCCTCACCAAAAACCACAACAGAATACGCACTCTGTCCATGTATCTCTATCTCAGCAGCACCAACCTCACGCTCAATAACCCTACCATCAGCGGTCTTAAACCTACGCTTACCCCTCGGCTTAATGCCAAGCTCTTCAAGCAGCTTACGCCTTAGGATAGTATAGATTGAGCCAGTGTCAGCCAACAACTCCATCTCAGTCTCCAACTCAGGCTTATGAATATTCCGAATCTTAACCTTCACTTTCACGTAACCCATCTTCCCTCATCTTTTTTTTAGATTATAGAATTAGTAAATCTTCTGTGGGAATATAAGTAACTATAATTTTCTTGCCTGGATACTTTTTTTCTAGTTCTTCAATTTTCTTGTAGAGATTTTTCCCCGACGCCACAACCTCCCCGTCCATAACGGCCACATACTGACCCCTATACTTTCGCATTTCTTCGCGGCTTATCTGATAAGTTTTTGATACTGTCATGGCATTTCTCCAAAGATTACTTGACCATGTCACCTATTATGTATTACGCTACATTACAATGCTAAAAGGTCTAGGTGCAGTTTAATCAATAAGCCGACCTAACCTTCTAAAATTCTGCCTCTGCTGTATGATATGTGTTCTCTTATCGCTTTCTTGCAATTATCATTGATGCTTATAAGCATAAAAGCTAAAAGAAAACTGTGAGGGATTCTCATTTGTCTAGAAAAGAGCTTTTAGACGCTATTGCCGCTGAAATCCTAGCCTGCCGTAAATGTGAACTTTGGAAAACCCGTAAAAACGCTGTTCCAGGCGAAGGCAGTCCAAACAGCCAAATCATGTTTATTGGAGAAGCACCTGGCTACTGGGAAGACATTAAAGGAAAACCTTTCGTAGGAGCAGCTGGAAAATTCCTTGACACACTACTGTCTGAAATCGGATTTTCAAGAGAAACCGTCTTCATCGGCAACATTCTAAAGTGTAGACCTCCAAGAAACCGTGAACCCTTACCAGACGAAATTCAAAAGTGCACCCCATACTTGGACAGCCAAATCCGAATCATTCAACCAAAAATTATCGTTACTCTTGGAAACTATTCAACAAACTACATTTTCTCTAAGGTTATGCTGCCGTTCAACGGAATAACGCAAACTCACGGAAAATTCTATGACGCGTCTATTTTAGACATGCGAATAACAATTTTTCCAACATTCCATCCAGCTGCATCGCTCTACAGTGCAAGATACAAAGAACAGCTGATTCGCGATTTCCACAAACTAAAGCGTGAACTTAAAGAAAAAGGGCTTATTTAATCACTTATCTTCTCAGTAGCCTTTATATCGTTAAGCAACTCTTCTGCATTTCTGTAGGTTTTAGACGGCAAATCAGCCAGAACAGCACTAAGCCTAACCTGTTTTCCCTCTTCAACCTCCACAAGCCTCCATCCAAGCTTCTTGATTAACGCGCTCTTCGAAGCTGGATACCGCGTCCTTTCAACAACACTTCTGATAGAGGCTAAACCAGTTGAACCAGTAATTTTTGGAAAAACTCCCTTTGACAAGTATTCCGTGAAGCGCACTCCATCATCAAACATTGAAAAGTTGTTAAACAGAACGTAAACCTTTTTCCCTTCCCTTTCATACGGACTGATTAGCGCCTTCAGCCTCTGCAGTTCAGAATCACTATACTGATAATAGTACATTCGTTCGCCTAAGCCGTGAAGCCTAAAATAGGCAACATCGCCTGTGTAAGCTGGCATAACCCTAAACGGGTCAGTAACATGCGTAACATCCAACTTCTCCAAAACTTGCCCAAGCTTTTTGTGAACCTCAGCAGTCTCCCACGCCGGTCCACGAGTCTCCCAAACCAAAACCAAACCTTCACGGTCCACCGCCCCAAAAAACTTCTCGGCATCCCCAAGCTTGTCAGGTCTAAAAGAACCCGGCGTTTGGATAAGCAGTATCTTCGAGTTTAAGGTTTTGCAGATTTTCTTCACACGCTCAAAAGCTTTAAGACTTGCTTCCTTAACCTTCAGCTTCGCCTTATGGCTTATGTCTTGATGCGCCTTAACAGTGAACTCAAAGTTTCCAGGCGCCTTTTCACGCCAGCCCTCAACAGTTCTTTCGCGTGGATACTGGTAAAAAGTGCTGTTTAGCTCAACTAAGCTGAAATGTTCAAAATATTTCTTCATGGATGTTGGAAAACCGCAACACCCAACCTTAATCATCGTAATTCGCCTTATACACTTCTACCTTTCTTCTATTGTTACATAACTTTTCGCTTTAAACTATGAAAATTAGTAAAACTCCAACGACAACCATTATTGACCCTGCAACATTTTTTGCTGTAACTCGTTCATGAAGAAAAATTATTCCAGACACTGTCGCAAAAAGCGGTGTTGTTGAAGAAATGGGAACAGCCTGTGATTCCGAGGCGTAGAGAAAACTGTAGGTTA
>DAOUTL010000056.1 GCA_030626685.1 Candidatus Bathyarchaeota archaeon
CATTGCAACCTTGATTAGTGATTTTGCCTTATAACGGGTGTTAAGTTTGTCCATGAAGGCTACCGTAACTGTTAGAGGCGCAGTTCTCCTAGGCAAGTATGTAGCTTGTGATGCTTTTGATGAGTCTATGCCGTTGAGAGTTGTCACTCACGCTCATGCTGACCACATGATGGGTTTGCGACAGAGCATGAGAACATGTGAAAAGGTTCTGATGACCAAAGCCACTAAGGATTTGATCGATGTTATGAGGGGTCCGCTTTTTCTTATGGGCGGTTCTGTGGAGACGGTTGATTATGGTAAGACTGTTCAGTACGGGGAGGAGCGTATAACGTTTTTCAGAGCTGACCACATTTTGGGCGCAGCTCAAGTGCTTGTTGAGGACGCTGAAGGAACAAGAATTGTTTATACCGGAGACTTCAGGATTGATGGAACTCCTGTCTTGGATGCTGACGTGCTTGTTATAGAGGCCACTTATGGAAGTCCCTCTTGTAAACGCTCTTTTGGGAGAAATGTGAAAAACTTGCTTGTTTCCTTGGTGGAGGAAGGGTTGAAGCATGGCACCGTGTATGTTTTTGGTTATCATGGTAAACTTCAAGAGGTGATGCAGATTTTGCATGAAGCTCGTGTGAAAGCTCCTTTTATCGTGCCCGAGAGGGTTTTTCACGTCTCTAAGGCTTGTGAGAGGCACGGCATGCATCTTGGACGTTTGATGTTGTCTGAGAAAAAAGAAGCAAAGGAACTGCTAGAAGCGAATTCTCCTTGTATAGCCTTTTATCACATGAGGTCGAAAAGTAAAGTCGGCTCAGGCAGTTTTCGTGTTTATGTGAGTGGTTGGGAATTTGATTCTCCCTGCCGTAAAATCGCCGATAAAGAGTACGTTATAGCCTTAAGTGACCATTCAGACTTTGACGGGTTAATCGAGTATGTTAGACGTTCAAAGCCTAAGCTTGTGATCACGGATAATTTCCGCATCTGTCATGCTGGAACATTAGCCAGGGAAATTCGTAGGCGTTTCGGGATTTCCGCCTTAGCGCTTCCAAAAAAGTAGTTTTTGTTTAGTGGGGATACGGATAAAATTTTGGTAATTTTTAAATGTTTTTATTGTTTGCGGTTGAGGATGTGATTATGTTCGTTTGGCTTTGTTGGAGGTTGTGAAAAGGGTATTTTGCTTTACTTAGTAAAGTTTTTATTCCGGGAACTCATCATTGTTTATTAGAGGTTAGAAGGTGAAGTTAGTTTCTTTAAGCCCGAAGGGAAGAATTGTGTTAACTTTGAAGCATGGAAAACATACTTACAGCGAGTTGAGGTTTGAAACCGGGTTAAGCGATAGGTGGTTGACAATCAAACTTAAAGAATTGGAACGTGGAGGGGTTGTTGAGAAAGATGGCAAGTGGTATAGCTTAGGTGGGAAATTGGCGATTTCCCCTTATGAACTAAGTTTGTATATGCATTTCCAAGCTAAACGGATGGCGGCTGAGCTTGCAAAGCTGCATTTTGTTAGGATGATTACCCTTTTCGGCAGTGTAGCCCAGAAAAATGCTCATGAATACAGTGATTTGGACATGATAATTGTTGTGAGTGAGCCAGTTGATAAGGTGAAAAAGGAGATTAAGCTGGAAATTTCCAGGCTTGAATCGAAGTACCACATAACGGTTGAGCCGTTAATATTGACGGAGGAAGATTTTTTGGATAATGTTCGCTCGTATGAAGGTGGCATCGTTTATGGAGTCGCTGAGGGCTATGAAGTTTTGGTTGATAAAACAGGTGAATTTGCTAAAATTTTGCATAATAACGTTGAGGAAATTAAGCGGACCCATGATTACTTGGAGGAAGCAAGGATATGGTTGAAAGCAAAGTAGAAGTGTTGTTGAAAGTTTCTGAAGTGAACCTTTCTAGGGCAGAAAAACGTTTCGACGACGGAGAGTATGATTCCGCCGTTTTTCATGCATCAATGGCTGTTGAAAGCGCTGCGAACGTTATGATTCTTAAGCTTGGAGGTCACGAAGCAAAAAATCACAGAGCAATCAGCGGCTTGGCTGCAGTCATCAGAAGAGTGAAGCCAGAATTGCTAAGGGAAGAAAAATATATGCAATTGGTAGACAAGGGAAGAGATATACAGAGAGAAGTTGTATACGCACGTTATCCTCTCAAAGTGGCTGGTAAGTGGGTGACCCCCATGGAATATTATACTCGAGAGAAAACCAGAGAGATAATTGACAACGTCGTGTTTGTAGTCGATGGAATAAAAGTGTACCTTAAAAGAACAACAACTTGATATTAGACGCGCTCAAAATGGAAGTGGCTCACGCCCAATGCCGCTGATACTCGTGTAGTTGCTGTATGCTTATTCGCAGAAACATTATGGTTGAGGATTAGCTCTTTGAAAGCTCTTGAATGAACTGTTTGTCGCTTTTTATCTTTTCCGCTTCTGTTTTGGCGACTGGAATTAGTTGTTGTGAGCATGTGCAAGTTAATTGTCTAAGCTGAATGCAAAGGGCGTGATAGGAGACGAACAATTCAAATAGCTTCCGAAAATCATATGGATAAGATAAGACCTCTCCTTAATAGGAAAGTGCTAACTTGCCATACAAGAGTTTAATCCTGCCCTTCGTTGTTGGAGACAGTGACAGAAAAAAACCTTTCACGTCAGATATGGAATTGACCACAGTCGCCATTTTAGCTGAGGCGCAACGGAAAAAACTGGGATTCTTGAGTGACTCATCCGAGAAGATTTCGTTTGTTTCGAAAGTTTATTATCCGTTGTGGGCGGTTCCTTGGGAGGACAGATGTCTAATTTTGGATGGCTTAGGCTTTTCCTCCTGTAACGTAAAGTATGCGAAGCTGCCCGACTTGAAGCTCTTCACTGAGAACTTGAAGAGGAACGTTGTGGTTCGCGAAGAGTTTAGGAACGCTTTGGAAGAACATGCCGAAACCTTCAAGGATTTTGCTGCAACAGTTGATCTTTCATTCAACGCCTTAGTTGCGCACAGGAATCTGTTAGATACCTTTCTTGAATACTTTAAGGAAGGTTCTTTCCTCGACGAAGAGGCGGAGAAATCACAAGTTTTGATTCCATCGGAACTTGACGAAAAAGGGGTTTTGGAAGCCTGCGAGAGGGTGATAAATTGTTGGAGGCAGATTAAAGCGGACGGAAGGGGGCTTCAACAGGCTCTCAACATTCTTGAGGACGCGATGAGGCTTCACGAGCACGGAATCCTCTGCGAGGTTGAACAGATACGGGAAAAGTACGAGGAGGAGATTTCCAATTTAAAACCAGTTGTGGAGAAGAAAGTGAAGAAGTTGATGTTGAAGCGGGATGGTGAAGCTAAAAAAATAGTCAAAGCCGTCGAGAAAAAGCTGACTGCAGCAACTAGGAAGAAAGAGAAGTATAAACGTAAACTTCAAAGCCTTGAGCGAAACGAGGTCGCGATCCGGAAGAAAATCGAAGTTTTCAAGCGGAAAAGAAACGAGGTTAAGGTAGCTCTTTGGAGCTATGAGCTCAGAAAACGTCAGAGAGAAATCGGCAACGTCAAGAGAGAAATTAAAGCCGTTTCCAACCTTATTGAACGAATCAGAAAAAAGGGTGAAGAAAAAATCAGGAAACTTGAGGAAAGTTTTCAGGAAATGGTCGACATGGAAGAAGCAAAAATTAAGGAAACAACGGCTTTATGTGACTCTGAAATCGAGGCGAAGCAGAAGGAACTTGAGGAGCTCCGATCTGAAGCAGATTCCATAGCAAAGCAGATTGAAGGACTCATAGGGCGAAAGAAGTGGTATGCGTCAACGTTCAAGGAAGAAATGGCTATTCCTTGGAATCAGGATAAAACCGTTTTGGTTTATGTTCCCTTCTACTTGGTTAGGTACGAAAAGGAAGCTGAAGCCAGATACAACTTGCACCCGCCCATGGTTGCTTCTGGGTATAAAGGCATTCTTAAAAAGATTAGGAAAATCTGGAGCTTCAGCTTGGAGTCGCGAATAAAACTCCTTGTACATCCAAGGTCGAAAGAACTGCATAAAATGTTCAACTCCGCTTTGATCAGAAAAATGCGGAAGGACAAAGTTTTCGAGGAAAAGGTAAATGAGATATGTCGGTCTAACAATCTCCTCAACTCAGATAGCTTTAGAAAAGCACTGACCAACGGAATAAATGAACTGAAAGAAGAGGGATGGATAAATCTTGAAGAGTCCTTAACGATTCTCGAGCGGTATGGAGGTGCCTGAAATGATTGACGATGACAAGATAGTGGAGAGAAAGCTTCTACTGGAGCGCACCTTCTCTGTAGCCGACTTGTTCGAAATAGGACGAGAACTGAACATTCCATACTTTAACCGTTTCATAAGCTGCTGGGAAACCGATGTGGACGAAACCGCCTTGGAAATAGCATTAAACGTAAGTGATACGCAGCTTAGGGAGATCTACAAGAAGTATGCTCCGCGAGGATGGGTCTTATTCAGAGGAAAGTACTACACGTTTGAAAATGGGGTTTTACGCCTTACCGGATCGTGGGATAAAATTAGAACCAACATCTCCGAGGTGAAGAAAAAATACGGGAAAAAATGCGTTGCAGTTTTAAAAGGGATGGTGGAAGCAGGCGGAAACTACGGTTTAAAAGAGATCAGGCAGACGTTGAAGCAGGGGATAAACCCGTATCCTATACTGGAAAAACTTGAACAGCTGAAGATTATTGTGACTTCGTATAAGGGTGATGAATATCAAGAATGGAAAATACTGGATGAAATCCTTCCCCTAATTCAGCAAGAGCTGGGGATACCTTCTCTGAAGCCTGTATCAGTCGTTACCCCATCGGTTGCTGCTGAAAAAGAAGACTACGTAGCAGAGGAACGCCGAAAAGTTGAGGCGATGGATCAGGAGCTAACCAGCTACTTGAACAACTTGATAAAACACAGGTTGAGCTCAACCATTCGTTTCGGAAAAACTTTTTCAGTGAACGCCCTTGCAGACTACCTTCAAAAGCTGTTCGGAAACTTGCTTTACTTTGACAGTTTCTTAAGCATAATCCAGCAGTACGGAATCGCAAACGCTGAAATCGTGAATCCTCAAGGTAAAACTGGAATGAGGACAGGCTGGTCCCTAGCCTTGTTCGGAGAACCAGGCACAGGCAAAAGTTTCTCAACAAGAGACATGATCTTGGGAAAGGCTGACGGAAAGATCAGGCCGCATGGAATTCCGGGTAGAAACCGATACTGCGGCGGGATAACGCCGGCACGTTTCATAAGGATTGGACAAGCCTACACTGGGCGCACATTCAATTTTGTTGTGCCCGAGTTCAACGACTGGTTTAGAGCGTCTGGGATGGTAGATGTTTTAAAGGTTGCGATGGAGCGTGGGGAAATTAAGTATGAGCTGCACAGAGAGGTTGTGGGTCCATACCGTTTCGACTCCTTCCTAAGCGTGAACTACAACACCAGGGTCTTAGGCAGAGGGTATGAAGTCACGATAAGCGACCCGAACTTCAACGCGATAGAGGACCGCATGATATGTCGCCTCCACCGGCTGACAAAGAAACGTTTCGTTGAGATTGCTCAGAGCCAAATGAGGCTGGCTCTGGGGGAAATTGACGTTGAGGGAGGTGCTCAAGGAGTCAGAGACCACGTCACACTCGTTTACGCAATAGAAACGGGGCATCCTCTGGTTAAGGAGCAGTTTCCATACAAACCCGTTATGATCACGTCTGAGACGTACGATATGATTAAGAAGGCGAGAGAAGCCATCCTGGGGCATATACGTCGGGAAAGTTTGAGATTTTCTGCACGTCTGGAAAACCACGCGATAAGATTTGCCTGTGCTGCTTCGCTTTTAAACTACTTTCACTCCGATCTAGACTACATACCGGTAAGCGAGGACGCTCTTAAACAAGCCGTAAAACTCTACGTAGAGGAAGCTTCGGTAAGATCCCGAGAAGAATTCCGACCTGAAGATGTTCTGGAGGAGCTGTTCAGCTAATCTGCAGCTTTAACATAGTTCTCTTCTAAACGACTTATTTTCCCCTTCGCTTCCAAGTCAGCCAACAAAACATCAACTTCATCTCTCTCTATTCCGAACTTTTCACTCGCAGCTTGGCGAATCTCTTCAACACTCGTTTTCTCCAGCTTCTTAATCAAAGCCAACAAGTTCACGGTCTTCGCCTTCTCCTCTGGAGAAACTGGTGAAAGAGGCCATGCTCTTTCCAACAGAAAAAGGGTTATCATCCCTTTTTCGTCGCCTTCTTTACATAGGGTAACAAGGTATTTTATGGGAATTTGTTTGCCAGTTGCCTCTTCGTAAGTTTTTACCTCGAAGTTTTCGCGGATAATGGGGGGTATGTCTTCAATGCTTTTCGCAACCTTCCTACGAACTCTGCCTTCGCTGTTTACACGAGTAAGAGACACAACATCGTAAAGTAAGCCTTCGATGATGCTTTTCTGGAAGATCATTGTGGCGCCCTCCAACTGAGCGAACAGTCTTCCAGCAGGACATTTTAAGGCTTTAACCATAATTTTGCCGAGTTCCGTGTCTGAACAAACTTTGAGGAGCCACTGACCGGTCAGAAAATCCTTAACTCTGTAAAAGCGAACCTCTCCTATCCTTATCTGTCGCAAGCTCAAATCGAACCAAGCGTCCTCTCGCCTATTCTCAACCAAAACTATCTTGATCTGCTTCAACAAACCATCACTTTCTCTAACGGCTATTTTAGGAGTTTTAGGGGGTCAGGGTAATTATCTTTTCCCCCAGTAAATGCTGATTTTTTAATAATGTTTGGCTTTCGTATGGTTGATGCTGATGGGTTTTTGTAGATGATGAGCATGTTCCCACTTTCACAGTCTCATCAGCTTGTATAGAATTTTCGCCTCATCTCTCCCAAACCTATATTATTCTTATCTTTCTCTTTGTTATTATAGCGAGTTTCTTCCGAAATTCATCTAACTTTATCTTTTTTAGGGTTGTGTTGAGGGCTTCGATTATGTTGGCAGGGGTTGGAGGTTTTACTCTTACAACGATGACTGTTAGCGAACCTCGGAAAACATTGTGGTAAATGTAGGCGAAATCCGTGTCGAGTGTAAGTATGATCATGTCATTCTTTATCGCGTATTTTGCGATGGTTTCGTCTTTTGCTCCTCTCAGACCAGCTTCAGAAACTCTTAATACATTTAGCCTTCTTTTCTTAAGCCACTCCATTACTGTTTTTGGTACGTTTTCGTCAATAAGTATTTGAGGCAAGTGTTGTCCTCTAAAGGGCGACGGTTACTTCTCTTTCTAAAAGTTTTGAGGCATAGAGGAGGGCTGCCTTGACATCTTCTTCTTTGAGTTCTGGGTATTCTTTTAACACATCCTTTATGTTCATGCCGGTGGCGATTAGTTCGATGATCAAATAGACGGGTATTCTTGTTCCTTTTATCACGGGTTTCCCCGCAAGTATTTCTGGGTCGACGACTATTCGATCTAGCAATTTTTCCATGTTTGATCACGTTCTGTGTTAACTGCATGTCATTTATAATTAGCTGTCTTATTTTAACCTTTTATACAGTTTACGGTTGGATCTCTGTAATGTGCTTCTCAAGGCGTTATGTGTTAAAGTTGGTAAGTGTGAAATTTTGAGGAGAAAACTAAGTTAGCTAGCTAGTTAGCTTGAAGGAAGCACGCCGTCAAGGAAAAGGAAGGAAGCATGCAGTTATCTCTTTGTGTATAATTTCAGGAATGACGATTTTTTCGAAGAGTTCCTTTAGAATTGATAGTTTGTTGATTTTCAGTAGCACTATTAATGGGCTTGCGTTTGACACAATCACCTTATTCGCCTTAACTCTTCCTCAAGCTCCTCCTCGGTTATGTTGGTAAATCCTATTTTATGTTTGCCCAGCTCGTACATAAAGTCTGATAGGGTTAGGCCAGCTAGCTTGGCTGCTTGA
>DAOUTL010000011.1 GCA_030626685.1 Candidatus Bathyarchaeota archaeon
AAGCTTCGCGGTTACCCGCAATTTATTGCTTTCCCCGGCGTTTACGTTTAAGATTCTCTTAGCTAAACTTGCGATTCTGACGCCTATGACCAAAAAAGGACCTAAATGTCCATGCAGTTTCTCAGCGTTTCTTATCTCCGATATAAGATTACCGTTTTCATCAACCACTTTTAATTCTCCTAACATTTGCTTTTTCGAGAATGCCTATGATCGGTAACGTTGTTACAATGCTCATTATCCCACCTATCAGATGCCATCCTCCCCAAAATGTTAGTGCCCACTCTAACGTTGTCAAGTCTAATGGTTTGTTCATGAAGAAGATGCCGGTGACTACTCCTGCAAAATAAGCAGATAATGCAGTTACAAAAGCTGCTATAGTCATATTGTATGCTTTTGCATCGAGTTTATGGTGGTTTGCCGACATTAATATGTCGAAAAATATGGCTGAAGCTGCAAAGCCAATAATGTGTGGTGAAGCCCTTATCAACAAAATTATTATTGAGCCTATAATACCGACTAAAGAGGCTGTTCCAAACTTCTCAGTTGTCCATACGACAAGCAAAAGCGTGAAGAAGACCGCAAAATCGCAGAATATTGGAAGCCTTAACCAAGCGAAACCTAATGGTCCTAATGTTAAGTTGAGTGTGGCCCATAAGGCGCAGAAGACACTGATTAAGGCAATGTCCACGGTTTTAAAGTATGTTTGGCTGCTCATCTTTTTTTAGTAACACCTTTTTGAAAAAAAGTAATACCTCTTCTTTGCATAAAAACTTTATGGTTAAACTCTTTAAATCTAATTGTGAGCAATATGACAAGAATCGTAAGAGTAGGTGTAACCTTTCCGCCAGCTCTGTTAAAGGATTTTGATGAAATAATCTGCAAGATGGGCTATGAAAACCGTTCCAAGGCTGTTCAGGACGCTGTTAGGATGTTTGTTTCTGAGAGGAAGTGGCTTCAAGAGAAGAAGGGTGTCCAAGCCGGGATTTTGATGATGCTTTACGACCATGAAGTTAGAGGACTTGAGAGCATACTCACACACATACAACATCATTACACTCACATAGTCTGCTCAACCATGCACGTTCACCTAAGCGAAAGAGAATGTCTAGAGGCAATAGCTGTGAAGGGCGATGCCGCTGAAATTCGGAAGCTAAGCGATGAATTATCCGCGAAAAGGGGAGTAAAAATACTTAAGACAATGCTTGTTTCCGTCTAGCCTCTTAACGTTTTATCTCAAACATTCTCTCCAAGGCTTTCCGAGCCCTTTTCGCTATGGGTTCCGGAACAGTAATCACGTGTTTCTCCTCTTTTAAAGCTGTGTAAAGCCTCTCAAGAGTGTTTAGCTTCATGTTTGGACAGACAGCATCCTCGTAGGCTAAAATAAACTGTTTCCCGGGATTCTCCTTCCTCAAACGATGCAGAAGCCCCTCTTCAGTAGATACAATAAACGTTTTTGCACTGCTTTCCCTTGCACATCTACACATTTGCGAAGTGCTTCCAACAAAATCAGCTACGTTCTGCATCTCAACACTGCATTCAGGATGAACCATGACAACAGCGTCCGGATGCTTCATCTTAATCGTCTGCACATCCTCAGGCTGGAAAAGTAAATGAGTTGGGCAGAAGCCCCTCTCAGGAATCGGGATGATTGTTTTTCCAGTTTTCCTATGAACGTACTCAGCCAAGTTATGGTCTGGCCCAAAAAGTACAGTTTCACCAGTCAAAGACTCTACGACTTCCACAGCATTTGCTGAAGTGCAGCATATATCACAGTAGGCTTTGGCTTCAGCCAGCGTATTCACGTATAAAACCACTGGCACAAGGGGATAAAGCACCTTCAACCGTTTAATTTCATCAACGGTAAGCATCTGAGCCATAGGGCAACGTGCTCCAAGAGTCGGCAGCAAAACCTTTTTGTCCGGGTTTAGGATTGCCGCTGACTCCGCCATAAAGTCCACAGCAGAAAAAACTATTATTTCCGCTTCTTTTTCTTCAACGGCTTTTCTGCTCAGCCCTATGCTATCGCCGACGTAGTCCGCTATGTCCTGAATTTCAGGTCGCTGATAATTATGAGCCAAAATTATCGCATTCTTCTCCCTTTTCAGCTTAATTATCTCGTTGGTTAACGTCACAGGCATTCACCTTTCCAATTAACATTGTGAAGGTTTTCTAACCACATAGGAAGATATATGCTTTGCCTAACCGTACGTTTTACAATTTGCTTCAAAAACATGCTCATCGTCGTCAAAACCAGAACAAGGATTTTTCAGAGACGTGGGCGACGACATATTCATCAGAGTGAACCATAAGAGAAACGTAACGTGCCTCCTCATACTCAACGCAACGAAAAGAACGACAAAAATAAGAGAAGCAAAGCTTCCATGAAATCAACTTTTTCCAAAACAGAAGAATCAATGTCATAACCTTTTTTGAAAAGTAACTAAAACTTTGGTGCGGCGGGCCGGATTCGAACAGGCGAACCCCTACGGGAAAGGATGACTTATTGTTGGAAATAGGCATCATTTTGTTTCTTTGGGTTTAATGATTTCCAGTGCGTCAGACTCTAAGATTGTGCGAAATGAGCGGTCTGAATTTCTTTTGTAGTAGGAATCTATTTCTTCTTGAATAAATTGTATGCTAACGATCTTTCTAACTTCTGACTTTATTTGATCTCTTTGATCATCAGACATAAACTGCAATAACACACCATATATTGCCGACAACACTCGTGCCTCTTTCGTTAAGCGCTCAAGTTCCTTGCGTATTCCTTTATTTACCTGGGCTAAGCTCGTTTCATTCACCCCCGCATGCATCGATTTATCTCTTCTGTTAATATGCCAATGTTTGAATCAAGAGGCAGAAAAGTTTCTTTCCTTCCATATACCCGCCCAAAAACATCCTCGATTTTAAAACCGCGGCGTTCCCATATAGTGCGGAAGCAGTCCTGATCCATGGTAGCTGGTTTCGTAACCTGAATTATGACTTCGCCTTTCTTAAGGTCCAATACCCAGCAGTCAACTTTAGTTGCTTCATTTTTAGAAACAACTTTTCGTAAAAGTTTTTGAATTGTTGACTCAGCTTTGTTTGTCTCGTCAAGAGACTTAACACGGTTTTTCAGTTCGATTTCTTCCTCTTCAGTTCGCGCTAACTTATACCAGGTTTTTGTTCCTCGTTGTTTAATCGCATAGACCTTGTCTTCTGGGATGCCAAACTTTCTGAGGGACTCACGCAACATTTCTTCAGAAGCTTCATATTTTGGGGTGTTCCAAATCACTCGGAGTGCTACATCGCCTAACCTCTCGTTTGGCACAACTAAGAGACTTTTCTCTATCAAGAGTTTTCCAACTGCTACGCGAAAGCGAGCATCAGCTGTTTCTGTTTGGAGCTTGTCATGCTCTAATTTTAAGTAAGCTTCCAACTCATCCGTATCAGGTTCAAATTTATAACTTTCAGGAGACTCATTAGACCAAATTAAGAAAACAGGAATATCATGATACAGATGAAGCCTTCCCGACACAGGAGTGAACATTCCGTCTAAAGTTTCAAGTTGTATGTGAAGCCCCTTCATGCCTTTTGTTAAGATTCGTCTTGTAACCTTGTCCCAGAATAGCATATAGAGAATATACAACGTCGTGTGCCCCCAGAGTTCACTCCAACTCATTGTAGTTACCCATCCGATAGGAATACCTCTTTTTTCGATTTCTTGAGCCAATGGACCGCGCATTACATCTTCCAAGCTAATACCTTTCTCATAATATTTCCAAATGACATCGTGGCACTTGCCAAGGCTTCTAAAGGCTTCATGCCATTGATTCCACTCATCCTTAACCTTGGCAAGAATAACGATATCCAAGTCTCCTGGCAGATCGTCTCCTCTGATGTAGCCTCCGTGTACGTAAACTCTAAAGATTTTTACTGGAAGAAATGCGTGTCGTATTCTCTCCATCATCTCTTTTAAGTTTCGAGTAAGAGTTTTTCTCTTCACAATCTCTTCTCCAAGTTGACATGGTGCAGGGGGTGAGATTTGAACTCACGTACCCCTTCGGGACGGGATCTTGAGTCCCGCGCATATAGCCCCATAGATGCCTATGGTTTGACCAGGCTCTGCTACCCCTGCGGTCTTATCCCTTTTCTAACTTCTCTTCGCTTCTATTAATTTTTTCCAATCTTGATAACGTTGAACATGTGAATCCTTAATTGATCCAATATCATCCATCCATCTCATACATTGGCCTGATTGCGTAGTATATGCAACCTGAAGCGGAGCCTTATTCTTACCTCTAGGAGGAAGATACTCGTACGAACGAAACGAGAAACCGAGCCGACCAGCCAGACAAACGAAATCATCCCTTAACTTCCGGCTCTTAACCTGAATTTCAACACGAGGACCCCGACTTTTCTGAAAACTGAAGCAACCATCCGTACTAAACAAGCCGCGCAGAAAAGCTTTGGCTATGGCTGGATTATCTGAACCTAGAATTTGTTTTGGAATCCGAACACTTCCAGCCTTCCTACCTTGCGGAAGACCATAACTTCTAAAGAAGTCTAGAACTTGCCGTTGGCCGCTTCGAATCATAATCTCACCTTCTTTGTATTCGCCGATGATAGGTTCAACGCCTAAAACCTCTCTCGCCAGCCTTATTATCCGATTTATCATTGAGGCTTCAACCTTTTCACACATAATTCCCCACTTATCAGAAAGCCAACCATCACCAACATGAAGACCAAGCAAAAGGGCAACATCCTCATTGAGATGCTTACGCGGCGAATGATAGGTTATACAGCTATATTTTGGCCCTCTTCGCTTGAACGTATCCATTTTTCCTCTACTATAATAGTAGTATAACCTTTATAACGCTTTCTACTATAACAGTAGTATCATGCGAACTAGAATCCTAACACCGCGAGAACGCCAACACATCAAAAAATGGCTCAAAGGCGAAAAAACAAAAGGAAAATTCCACGAAATGCTCAAATACCGCTCCAAAAAATACCTCCCAAAACTTGTTCAGGAAATAGAGCTTATCAAACAGTTCTTAAAGATAAACTAGCAACAACCTTCATATTTGGCTCCAAATAGACGGGCTCTCACCAATTGCACACACACAAACACAAAATCCTTCGCCTACAGTCGTCTCTTTAAGACTTTGACCTGGCTTGGCTACCGCCGCATACAATAACAAACTTTCGAATCTTTCTTATTAATTATTTCCCGAAACATTGGTTGTTATTGACTTGTATGCTTGGATGTATTCCTTTGCGAATTCATCTGCGTACTTTTCAGTTTCTCTATGTTTTGCATCTATGGCTGTTCTTAGGTGATGGTAAAACTCGTGCAAAATGATGAATGGTTCCTTTAGCGTGTCACTGTTCAAAACGAAAATCGTCCCTTTTTTCGCGTTATAACATCCAAGGGTTTTCTTTCTGCGTCCTTTGGGTAAGCCCACCTTTAATTTGGGTGTGTTGACGCCATAATGTTTGGAGAGTAGCTTCAAGGCCTTCTCTGTTTTCCCATTTAAAATTAGCAAAACAACCGTTGCTTTAAACTCCTTTTCGTTCAACAAATCACCCAGAGACCGTTATGTTAGGAGCTTTCCGAAACCGTTTGGTATTCTTAGGATTTTATACACTTTGCGCCACAAATTCAGATTTATAATGCGATATTAAAGTTTAAAATAGCCACCCTTAAAAATCTAAACAGATATTGAAAAGTTAACGGTAATAGTAATTTTTGAATGGTAAAGTTTATTAGAGAGCTGTGTAGTTTACGTTTTTAGCTCTTTAAAATATTGGAGACCGATTTTTCAAGTTGGATGACCCAACAGTCGGAGGAAATTAAAAGTTTGAAAAAACCCGCATCACGTAATCCCATCTATGCATGTCTAAACGTAAAAATGCGGGGGCTGATTAGAATTGGCTGAAATTTCAAAAGAGGATACGCATCTTCTGTTAAAATCGTTCTTTAAGGAGAAAGGCTTAGTCCGCCAGCATTTAGACTCCTACAACGAATTTGTAGACCACGGCCTACAAGAAGTGATAGATGAAGCTGGCGAAATTCCAATAGAGGTTCCCGAATACCCATACAAGGTGAAGCTGGGCCAGGTTTGGATAATAGATCCGCAGACAAAGATAAATGGTCCATATGTGACAGAGGTTGATGGCACAAAACATGAAATCTATCCCTTAGAGGCTAGGCTTCGTAACCTAACGTACGCGGCGCCAATAGCCCTTGAAATGACCCCTGTGATAGACGGCAGAGAACAAGACACAGAACTCGTTTACATTGGAAACATTCCAGTAATGTTAAAATCGAAATTATGTTTCTTATCACAGCTTTCAAGGGAGGAACTAATAGCTTGTGGAGAAGACCCGGATGACCCGGGCGGCTACTTCATAGTGAACGGTTCGGAACGTGTAATAGTAGCCATGGAAGACTTGGCTCCGAACCGGATAATAATGGACATAGACAATAAAGGAGCAAAACCAGTATACCAAGCAAAAATATTCTCCACAACCGTGGGCTTCAGAGCAAGAATAGAATTAAAAATGAAGTCGGACGGAGCCATATACGTTTCAATGCCCGGCGTGCCCACAGAAATTCCCTTTGTTGTATTAATGCGTGCTTTAGGCTTAGAATCTGACAAGGAAATAGCTGAAGCAGTTTCTCTGGAAAAGAAAATACAAAGCGAGCTGGAACCTTCATTTGAAAAAGCCGTAGGCGTAGACACCGTAAAGGATGCAACCCTCTTCATTGGAAACCGTGTCGCACACGGTCAAGTTGAAGAATACCGCGTACAAAAAGCCGAAACCGTAATGGACAAGAACTTCCTGCCACACATTGGCAGAACAAACCAGAACAGAAGAGACAAAGCCCTATTCTTAGGCGAAATGGCATGCAGAGCAATCGAACTAAAACTTGGTAGAAGAAAACCCGACGACAAAGATCACTTCAAAAACAAACGGTTGAGACTTGCAGGTCCCCTCCTTGCAGACCTGTTCAGAGTAGCCTTCAGAAACCTCTGCAGAGACATAAAATACCAGCTTGAACGCATAGGAGTAAAAGGTCCAATAATAACGGTTTCAGCAGCTGTTCGCCCAGGAATAATAACCGCAAGACTTCAGCATGCACTTGCAACTGGAAACTGGGGAAGGGGAAGAGTTGGTATAACTCAGCTTCTAGATAGAACAAACCACATCTCCACGTTGAGTCACCTACGCAGACTGCAATCACCATTAAGCAGAAGCCAACCAAACTTCGAGGCGAGAGACCTGCACCCAACCCATTGGGGCCGACTATGCCCAAACGAAACACCCGAAGGTGCAAATTGCGGACTCGTCAAAAACCTAGCCTTATCAGCATGCATCTCGGTGGGCGTAAACCCGGAGAAAATAAAACAAACACTCTACGGCGTGGGCGTGGTGTCCGTATACGAGGCAAACGAAACCTTGAGGCTTTCAGGAGCAAAAATCTTTGTTGACGGAAACATAGTAGGATACTGCAATTCTCCAGCGGAACTAACACGAGAATTTAGGGAAAGACGGAGAAGAGGAGAAATCTCAACAGAAGCTAACATAGCCTATTTCTTAAAAACCCAAGGTGAAAGAAACGAAATATACGTTAACTGTGGTGGGGGAAGGGTTAGACGACCTCTCATAATAGTTGAGGATGGTGTGCCCAAACTTCAACCAGAACACATAGAAAAAGTAGACTCCGGAGAATGGTCATGGGAAGACCTTGTTAGAAATGGCATAATTGAATATCTCGACGCTGAGGAAGAGGAAAACGCCTACATAGCCATGAACTTCGAAGAAGTCACACCGGAACACACACACATGGAAATAGCAACATACACAATACTTGGCATATGCGCCTCAACAGTACCATATGCAGAACACAACCAGTCACCCCGAAACTCCTATCAAGCGGCAATGGCGAAACAAGCCCTAGGCGTTTACGCAACAAACTTTTCGTTGCGTGCAGACTCCAGGTCACACATATTACATTACCCACAAATTCCCTTAGCAGAAACAGCGTTAATGGAGATGATGGGCTATAAACTCCGCCCGTCGGGGCAGAACTGCATAGTGGCTGTGCTCTCCTTTGAAGGCTATAACATGGAAGACGCCCTAGTCTTCAACAAAGCCTCAATAGAAAGGGGCTTAGGCCGCTCAACCTTCTACAGAATATATGAGGCTGAATGCCGCCAGTACTTAGGCGGATTAAAAGATAAGTTCACTCTGCCCGAACCCGGAATACGCGGATACAGAGGAGAACAGTATTATAGACTGCTCGAACCCGGCGGAATAATAGGCTTAGAGGCAAGAGTTGCAGGCGGAGATGTCCTCATAGGCAGAATAAGCCCGCCTAGATTCCTCGAAGAGTACAAGGAGTTCGAAGTGAGAGGTCCTTCAATGCGTGATACATCAGTGGATATGCGTCCTTCAGAAACTGGAATTGTTGACGCAATTTTCGTAACAGCATCTGGAGAAGGAAGCAAACTAGTCAAAGTTAGAGTCCGCGACCAACGTGTCCCAGAGTTAGGAGACAAATTCGCCTCCCGCCATGGACAAAAAGGGGTCATAGGATTCATCGTTCCACAAGAGGATATGCCCTTCACAGAAGACGGCACAGTCCCAGACATAATAATCAATCCCCACGCTATCCCGTCAAGAATGACCATTGGACATTTCATCGAGTCGATAGCTGGAAAAGTAGCCGCTGTTAGAGGAAAACCAGTTGACGGAACACCCTTCTCAAATGAGAAACCCGCGGAACTCAGAAAAGCCCTGGTTAAACTGGGATTCAGCCACACTGGCAGAGAAGTCTTTTACAATGGCGTGACAGGTGAAAAATTCGTTGCAGACGTGTTCGTTGGAGTCGTGTACTATCAGAAACTGCACCACATGGTTGCTGATAAAATACACGCTAGAGCAAGAGGACAAGTGCAGATGCTGACGAGACAACCTACCGAGGGAAGAGCCAGAGGCGGAGGCCTAAGGTTTGGTGAAATGGAACGTGACTGTCTAATAGGCCATGGGGCAGCGATGCTTCTGCGAGATAGATTACTGGAAGAGTCAGACAAATACACACTCTATATCTGTGAAAATTGCGGTTATATAGCCTACTATGACATGAAACAGAGACGATACATGTGCAGAATCTGTGGAGATAACGCCAGAATCTCCCCAGTAGTAGTCTCTTACGCTTTTAAGCTTCTTCTGCAGGAGTTAATGAGTCTTTGCGTAGCGCCTAAATTAAAACTTAAGGAGAAGGCATAAAATGGCTGTGGAAGGAGTAATCCATAAACTTGTTGATGAAATTCATTTCAGTTTACTCTCACCACAGGATGTGCGTAAACTTTCAGTTGTGGAGATTCAAACACCAGACACTTACGATGAAGACGGTGCCTCCATCATCACAGGATTAATGGACGGTAGACTTGGAACCCTCGAACCGAGGCAAAGATGTAAAACATGCGGCAACACAGCCATTCGCTGCCCAGGCCACTTCGGCCACATTGAGCTTGCGGTTCCAATGATACATGTTGAATTTACGAAAATAATATACGAGCTTTTAAGAGCGACTTGTCGAAACTGTGGGCGCATATTACTTTCAGACGAAATGATAAAAAGGGTTCGAGCCAGAATTGATAGAAATTGTCAGCTTTTAGGCATGGTTCCAGATGAAGTTTACAAAGGGATTGAGCACGAAACGAAAACGAAACAGTGTCCCCATTGCGGAGCAATCCAATATAAAATAACCTTTGAAAAACCAACGAGATTCATCGAGCAAATCCCAGAAAGCGGTTTACAGCCGTTAACGCCAAGCATGGTTCGAGAAAGAATGGAGCGCATACCAGACGAAGACCTTGAACTCTTAGGATTTAATCCCAAAGTCGCCCGCCCAGAATGGATGGTTCTGCAGGTTTTACCGGTTCCACCAGTTTATGTACGTCCGTCAATCACCTTGGAGTCAGGCATCCGCTCAGAAGACGACTTAACCCACAAACTAGTAGATATAATTCGCATTAACCAGAGGCTAAAGGAAAACATGGATGCTGGAGCTCCAACACTCATAATTCAAGACTTATCAGAGCTTCTACAATACCATGTAACCACATACTTCAACAACGAAGCTTCAGGGATACCCCCAGCAAGACATCGCTCCGGCAGAGCATTGAAAACGCTTTCACAGAGGTTAAAGGGAAAAGAGGGAAGATTCAGAACCAACCTTTCAGGAAAAAGAGTTGACTTCTCAGCGCGAACCGTCATTTCACCAGACCCAAACTTGGATATAAGCGAGGTTGGAGTTCCATTAGAAGTTGCCATGCGGTTGTCCGTGCCCGAAAAGGTCACAGAATGGAATATTGAAGAGATGCGTAAACTCGTTATAAGTGGACCTGAAAAATATCCGGGTGCACTCTACATTATTAGACCTGATGGTAAGCGCATAAGACTTGAATTCGTTGTTGATAGGGAGAAGATTGCTGAGGCTTTAGAGCCCGGCTTTATTGTGGAAAGGCATCTTAAAAACGGTGACGTAGCCATCTTTAACCGTCAACCTTCGCTTCACCGCATGTCAATTATGGCGCATTACGTGCGTGTTCTACCATACAAAACATTCCGTTTACACTTATGTGTGTGTCCGCCCTACAACGCAGACTTCGACGGAGATGAAATGAACTTACACGTACCGCAGAGCGAGGAGGCGCGAACAGAAGCACGCCTACTAATGCAAGTTCAAGACCAAATACTCTCGCCGAGATTCGGAGGTCCAATAATAGGTGCAATCCGAGACTTTATAACAGCCGCATACCTGTTCACGAGAAAAACAAACTATCTAACAAAGGATGAGGTCAACAGGCTGCTAATAGAAGCCGGATACGAGGGACCACTACCGGAACCCAAAATCAAGGAGCCGCAACCACTTTGGGCCGGCAAGCAAATTTTCAGTCTGTTCTTGCCAAAAAACTTGAACTACGTTTTGAAAGCAAACATTTGTCAGGGATGCGCCAAATGTATGAAGGAAAACTGCCTCTATGACGCCTACGTGGTTGTCAAAAATGGCGAGCTTAAATGCGGTGTTATAGACAGGCGTGCGATAGGTGCTGAACAGTCTGAGAGTCTCCTCCACAGAATAATAAAGGATTATGGAACACAAGCGGGACGTGAATTCCTAAACAAAATAACAAAGTTATTGAAACTTTTCATAACCATGCGAGGCTTCACATACTCGTATGACGAGCTCGTCTTATCTCCGAAGGCTGAGAATAGAATAAAGAAAACAATGGAAAGAATTCAGAAGAGAATAGATGAGCTTATAGAAGGTTATCGTAAAGGCACATTACCTAGACTTCCCGGCCAAACCCTTGAGAACTCATTTGAAATATACGTGATGAACGAGCTAGCCAAAGCAAGGGATGAGTCTGGGAAAATAGCTGACGGAGACTTTACCCTCGGAAACGCTGGCATAGTCATGACACGAACAGGCGCCAGAGGTTCAAGCCTAAACATTGGACAGATAAGTGCATGCGTGGGACAGCAAGCAGTGCGTGGAAAAAGGATAATGCGTGGATATTTAGATCGTGCCTTGCCACATTTCAAGCCAGGCGACCCAAGCCCAAAAGCTAGAGGATTCGTGTACTCTTCATTTCAGAAGGGGCTCGACGCGGTTGAATTTTTCTTCCACGCAATGGGTGGCAGAGAGGGACTCGTTGACACGGCTGTTAGAACACAACGAAGCGGCTACATGCAGAGAAGACTGATTAACGCGCTTGAACACATACGCTTAGAATATGACGGAACGGTTAGAAATTCAGCCAGAGACATAATCCAATTCAAATATGGTGAGGACGGCGTCGACCCCGCTAAAAGTGACCATGGAAAAGCTGTGAACGTGAGCCGGCTGATTGAACAGATAAAAATCGAGAAGGAGAAAGGTAAACCAGCATCAGCAGAATACATTAAAAAGCGATTGAAAGAAGTTAAAGACCAGCTTACACCCGTGCTTATAGACGAACTTAGGCAGGGTTTAGCCAAAGCAAAGCTAAACGAAACAGGCGTGGAAAAGGCAATCAAATTAACAGTTGAACATTACAAGCGTGCCTTAATGGAGCCGGGTGAAGCCGTAGGCATAGTTGCAGCCCAGTCAATAGGTGAACCGGGCACGCAGATGACTCTTAGAACATTCCATTACGCTGGAGTTAGAGAGCAAAACGTAACCTTAGGTTTGCCAAGACTGATAGAGATCGTTGACGCTAGGAGAATTCCATCCACGCCAATAATGACGATTTATTTAACTAAAGAACATAGAAAAAGCAGAGAAGCCGCAGTAAAGATTGCGCGTAATATAATTTACACAACAATAGAGGACTTAGCACAAGCAATCTACGAAGACCCAGTGAGCGAAGAAATAGTGGTAGAGCTTAACAAAACGATGATGGAAGATAGAGAAGTAACGTTGGAGGAGCTGAAGGATAAGTTAGAGATACAGAACTGCACCATCAAAATAAGGGGCAACCGTATACACATAAAGCCCAAAAAGGCTGAAGCCCTTAAAAAAATGCTTGACAAAGTTCCCTCATTTGATATTAAAGGTGTGTCTGGCATAAAACGTGTGCTGGTTACAGAAGAACGTGGAGAATGGGTTATAAGGACAGACGGTTCAAACCTGTCCGAAGTCTTGGAAGTTTCTGGAGTAGATACCTCACGAACAACAACAAATAACGTTCATGAAATAGCTAAAACCCTCGGGATAGAAGCCTCTAGAAACGCACTGATACATGAGGCTAAGGGCGTTTTGGAGGAGCAAGGATTAGATGTTGATCTTCGCCATGTTATGCTTGTTGCGGACATGATGACTTCCACGGGCGAGATGCAGCAAATAGGTAGACATGGCATAAGCGGTAAGAAGTCAAGCATTTTGGCTAGAGCCGCCTTCGAAATAACTGTTCCAAACATTGTTAATGCAGCTGTGAAGGGTGAAAGCGACCCGTTGGACGGTGTAACCGAAAACGTAATAGTTGGCCAGTCAATACCAATTGGCACGGGACTGGTGGAATTATACACGTCAACGTTTGAACTGAAGAGGAAGAGCGAATGATAGACATAGGTAAAGCAATTGCGGCAGCTGTAAAAACCGGTAAAGTGTCCTTTGGGGCACACTCAGCCATACAAAGTGCTAAAACAGGTAAAGCCAAACTGATAATTTCGGCTTCTAATTGTCCTAAAAACATACGTGAAGACATAGAATACTATTGTAAGCTTTCAAAAGTCCCATTGATAACCTATAAGGGTTCGTCAATAGATTTAGCCACTGTATGCGGCAAACCCTTCGTTGTTTCAGCGTTAAGTATAAGAGAGCCTGGTGATTCAGAGATTCCTAGATTAATAGAGAAGATGGAACCACAGGAATCCCACGGAGGAAGTGAATGACAAGCGGCATAAAATTCACAGGTACAGAAATGCGATACATAGCATTGTTCGAAAGCATAACTGGCGCAAACGTTAAAGATTGTATAATCGATGAAGAGCAGGGACGCGTAGTCTTCATTGTTAAGGAAGGCGAGATGGGTATGGCTATTGGAAAAGGTGGAAGAAACATCCATGTTCTGGAAAGGATGACGGGGAAAAAACATGAAATAATTGAGTATTCAGAAGACCCTGTGCAATTTATTAAAAACGCCCTAAAACCAGCGGTGGTTAGAGAAGTTCGCATAACTGAGAGACAAGACGGGAAAACAATAGCTGTTGTAACCGTTCATCCAAAGGACAAGGGCGTGGCCATAGGGAAAAACGGAAGAAACGCCGAACGCCTACGTTTTCTAGCCAAGAGATACTTCCAAATGCAGAACGTAAGCATAACATAAATTCAAGGGAGCTGAAACATGAAGAAGCGAACGGCATCATCTTTTCACTTGTTACTCTTCTCGTTCACATTAATAAACTTCGTTAACGCCGCAGAGGAATCTTTTGTGGATCAGTTTCTGGGCAGTCCACTGCTAGTTCTTGTTGCGATAATCGTTATTGACATCGTAGCATTCATTTATCATAAAATAAGAAGATAGACTGCTTTCAGGTTTCAGTGCTCAAAACAAGGTCTATGAGTGCTTTCTGGTCTACCTCTGAGCGTGTTCTCCAGTCCAAGTATAGCTGCTCGTTTTCGTCTTGTGTTAAATATCCGTAGCGTATGTATCTATCGACATTTATTCCAACCTTCCATCTTGGAAGTTTGTCGCGTAGCAACTCCTCAACTTCTTTTCGCGGCGCCTTTCCCCTTTTAGAAATAATGTATGCAATTGTTATTGCTAGTCCTGCGAGGTCGTCTATTCGCCATCCTATCATCTTAGCCTCTTTGGGTGTTAGTTCTCCTCTTAACGTTATGTAGAATCTGGCTTTGTCTAACTGCTCTAAAGTTGGTTTTTCAGCTGGTTTTTCTTCTTCAAAAACCGTTTTAACTTGTAAATCAAACGCTTTTAAGTGGCTGTCCAAAATTTTTAGAACTTTCGGATAGTCTGAGCCTAATGCTTTGCGGAGTTCCCATCCCTTTACTCCGGGTTTTTTATGTCTTCTATAAAAGAGCAGGTGAGTTGCCCTTTTGATTTTGCTTGCGTAGTAGGCTTTGCGTTTGCTCACTCTAATTCGCCTCTTTTCCACCTTAACCAGTCCTCCGTTGTAACGGCTATTGGTATAGAAACCAGCTGCCTCTTACCAATTTTTGTTATCGGCTTTTCATAGGGTTTGATGAAGAGTTCTTCTTCCAATGGATGGATTTCCAACGTTGCATAACCATACGTGACCAGAAAACTCGTCATAAAAGCTCTGCGCACGGTTTCTTCGTAAGTTTCTGCACCGACGAAATCCCAGTACCGAATTTTCCCGTCTTCCTCCTTTTCCTTAACTTGGTTCTTCAGTTCTTGCCAGAAATTCTCCAACTCTTCTGAAAAAGCCTTATCCCGCAAAATTCTCTGCCTAATCAGTTCCTCTCGTGTTGCAGGGACTGTTTCAATCTCCGCTGATGGAAATTCCTTCCACCTTTCCTTTAGCGGCAGCAAACCTTCCCAGTATCTGATCGCTTCTGCTAGACTGTGAAGTGAAATCTGTTCTAACTCCACTATTGGGTGCCAAGCCTTAAGAAAAACCTCAACAATTTCTTCTTTTTCTATGCGTACAAGTTTTTCTTCTAATAGGACTGGGTCTGTATAAAGTGAGGTTGAGCGGTGTTTAACCCATTCGCTTTGAAGCTTTATAACCGAGGCTAAGTGATGTATTGTTTCAGCGTCCAAGCATAGGTCTTCTGGGAGGTCCCACTCTGGGAAATACTCCTTAATTACGCTGACGATTTCGTCGACGTCTATTAGGAAGGGGTCGAGTGAACGTTCCTCAACAGCCATGCACATCTCAATTACGCGTTGAAGTTTTTCTCTGCCGATTTTCACCCGCTTTCTTTTCGACTGCATTAGGCAACCTCTCTAATTATCGATTTTCCCTCAACGTTTTGAACGGTGATTATGTTTGCCTCTTCCTCTGCAAAGGTTATTTGACTCGGCGTAATCACTACGTATTGGACGTTTGCATTTTTCACAGTTGAAACGAGCATCTTCGCAATTATCTCACGGTTTTTCGGATCCATGTGAATGTCGTATTCGTCAACAGCGCGGAATGGTGAACGAACATGCTGTTGTAAGGCTAACAGAAAGCTTATTGTTGCCGTTGTTCTTTCTCCACCGCTCTGCGTGTAAGCATCCAGTGGAACCGGTTTGCCGCCCTTAAAGCCCACTAGAATATCTAATCCAGCAGCCTCTATGTCGTGTCCATTAACAAGTCTGACCTCTCCAACGGCTTGGGATTGAGCCAAAATCTTTTGGTATTCTAGGCTCACACGGTCTAGAAGGCTTTGGATTACTGTTCGCCAAGTCTGCATCCTTGCTTTAACTTCTTCCAAGGCTTTTTCACGGTTTTCAGCAACCAGCTGCGCCTTTTCTTTCAATTCTAAATAAAGCTTTGAGTATGATTCGTACATGCGTTCTATGTCCTCTGAAACGTCGGAAAGCGCTGCTAAATGTCCGTCCGTAACTCTAATTTCATCAAGAATTTCAGCGACGCTTTTAATGACCGCGA
>DAOUTL010000148.1 GCA_030626685.1 Candidatus Bathyarchaeota archaeon
ATTTCTTTTTTCTGTTTTAATCAACGGTGAACCTGAGTAAATCGTGTTTGAACGAAAAGTCCATTCAGGCACAATTTTGAATGTTGAATTGAGAAAAAGAACAACTTCAATATGTTAATAATTCCAGCCCTGAATGGAGAGAACAAATTTCGGGGTTTTCGTTCAGGCACTAATTATACATATATTTTTACTCAGGGGTGGGTCAATTTTCAACGCCTATTGACATTCTACGCCCACATAAACCCCATGTTTCGTCGTAGGGAGTAAAACGCTTTGGTAGTTTAAGATGGACCCTAAGCGAGATAAGGAGGTAGGTCGTTAATTGCAGAGAAAGCTGCCACTAAAGCGGGGTTTCTGAGGTGTATCCTTCAAGAATAGCGTATTTTACTAAATCTGCGACTTTTTTTAGATTCAGCTTTCTCTTGATGTTTTCACGGTGATGCTCTGCAGTTCGGACGCTGATAAATAATAGGTCGGCGATCTCCTTGCTTGATTTCCCTTCTGAAACGAGCTTTAAGACCTCTCTTTCGCGAGTTGTCAAACGTTCCACAGGGAATCTGCCATCCCCACGACATATCTTCGACATATCTTCTGCCAGCTCTGTGGAAAAAGAAGGCGACACATAAATTCTTCCTCTTCGAATTGTCTCTATGGCCGTGAAAAGCTCTTCATCTGTGTCTTCCTTGAGAAGGAAACCATCAGCACCAGCAGAAAGAGCATGATAGAGATAGTCTATTTTTTTGTGCATAGTTAAAATCAAGACTTTTATTTTAGGGTTAAAACTCTTGATTTCGCGACTCACCTCAATCCCTCTCAGATTGGGCATAGAGATGTCAAGAATGACCATTTCTGGGGTCATTTTTTTCAGCACAGCCAGGAGTTCAAGACCGTCACTTGCCTCAGCAATTACAACTATATCCTCTGACTCCTCAATGATTTTCTTAATTCCTTGTCGCAACATAATGTGATCATCAGCTAAAATAATACGGTAGGGATTCATTACGCTTGTCTCCTTATACTGACTGGAATCCTAAAGGCTATTTTAGTCCCTTTGCCTTCTTGGCTGGATATCTCCAGTTGCCCTTCTAACATTCTTGCGCGTTGATCCATCGCTGCCAAACCTAAACTCCTTTCAGTTACAGTTCTTTCTACAATTTTTTTTAGATCAAAACCTTTACCATCGTCTTGAATTAAGAAAGAAACTGTATTATCGATTTGTTTAACCACAATTGATATACTGGAGGCCTCAGCATGTTTCCCAATATTATTAAGTGCTTCCTGAAATATTCTATATACAATAATTTGTGTAGAGCTAGATAGCAAATCATCGACATCGCCCAATTCCAGTAAAACCTTGACATTAGAGTGTCTATTAAAATCAAAAAATAAGGATCGAATGGCAGCCGAAAAACCTAAGTGCTCAAGAATAGTTGGGGTTAAACCCCGCGAGATTCTTCGAACATCCTCGATAATTCTATCTATGTTTTTTGAGGTGGCTTTTAAATCTTCCTTAAGAACTTTCTGATCCTCGCGCAGCTTTTTCCGAGTACCTCGCAGCTGAAGTTTCAGGAGTGTTAGTGATTGACCCAATTCATCGTGCAATTCTAACGAGATTCGTCTCCTCTCATTTTCTTGGGCTGTTAAAAGATGCGATGAAAGAATGCGGAGTCTTTGCTCTTTTTGAACGAGAGCATTGGTTTTTTCTTTCACCATGTCCTCAAGCCTTTCGGAATACAGATTGAGTTCTTGTTCAGCTTTTTCCAGTTCGATTCTCAGAAGATATTCGCGCCACCTTAGCGTGTGGTTTATGTGCGCAGCCAGCATCACCAGGACTAAAGTACTGAATAAAAACATATTCCTATATAGGAATTGAAGCAAATCTTCTGTCTGCGCGCTAGGGAACGCCAATCCCAAGTAGATTAGGTAGAGAATTATGCAGTGAGGTATTAGACGTCTCACACTTAAGGGAAGAACCACGCAGAAGCCAATAAAGACCAGGCCCAATCCAGCGTAATAGGGACTCCTGGCATCACCCACATCAACGATCATTTTAATGATACCAAGCCCAACCACATAATAGGCTGCAAAGCCCAGGTAGAAGCTTCTTGAACCCAAGTCATGCAGTCGATTCATGACGTAAAGCACGAGGCAGACGCCCGACGAAATGCAGCGATAGAGGAAAAATTTTTCAAAGTGCTCTGGATATAGGAAATAATCGATTACGCCGAAGAGAGGTACCAGGAAGATGCCCATCAATAGAATAACATTGACTCGGAAACGCAAAAGAGATTCCTGGTCCTTCTGAAACTTTAACTTAATCTCAGCATCCGGCAGTGGTTGCATCTTCACTCCAAACATTCTTCCGTTCGTTCGCAAATTATCCTTCTGCATAAGCGCCCCGGAAGTTTCTTGATCTGAAGGCTCTCTGGTTTGTTCGCTATCCGTATAGGGAGGCCTATCTGCTTGTCATGAGGTAAGCTGTTCTCACAAAGGCGTTACCCAAGAAAAGAGGTTTGATTCGATTCTGAATATAATGGGAAAAGCCTAAATCGGTCAATGAAAACTTTACCCTACCCAAGGCCCATTTGATTACATTAAACTCGAGGAGGCGTAATCTTCTTATTAACCTCCTTTCAAGAAGTATAAAGGAAGTGCCTAACCATCCTCTCGTAAAGCCTTATTAGCCTTCGCGCCGCTTTTGCCGATATGCCCATATCACGCAACCGGCAAAACACATGTAGGGCGTTCAGCTTATGCTGAATTGTCATAGCCATTTGTTGTCCTCCAATTAGACAGACCAATATCCATGGCTCGCTCCATTCTGGTGGCCCCTGACATTGAAATCATACTCATCCTTAGAAGCGTCTTTTCTCCAAGCACAACCTGACCTCTTACTTTTTTTTAGTTCTTAAAAAACTTTTCCCCAAATCTTGAAACCCAAATCAAAACCAGACCAATTGCGAAAATTAGCAGTATGCCAAAATCGGAGATCGGAGCTGTCTTAGCACTGATGTCTATCCCATCATTCTGATAATGCAAACCTGGTTCAAAACTTGGTTTAAAATACCAATCAGTTGAATAGTTTATCAGATCAGTCAGTTCAAATGGATCAAACTCAACCTTGGAATCTTGTATATTTAATACATGTGGCCATGTCCTCAACAAACTATCCTGTTTAGCAAGATTGCCTTTTCCCTTCCGATCTTCGGCCCACGCGGTTCTCTCCAGTTTCGCAAAATCCAGGATCTGAACCCACAGACCATCCAATTTAGTATCCCAATCAGCAATAATTTCGACCTTTGGAACTGGCAACTCAATATCCCATGCATGGCAATCCCAATGATCCAAATCAAACAGGGCTGCCGGCATTTGCTCAAAATTGTGGTTTACATGTCTAGCTATGCCAAATGACCACAAGACCAATACAAATACACATAAAAGAAGCGAAAACCTTTTCATTTTGACCTCCTAAACCATCAGATTGGTTGATGGTGTCAGCTAACCTATGCCAGTCTACGGGTAAATGAATAGACAGAATCATCAGTGATGCTAATGTGTTATTTCCTCCTAATTACGGTGTGCTTGTTCACAGCTAAGGCTACCTAACTGGTTTGTTGATTTTAA
>DAOUTL010000003.1 GCA_030626685.1 Candidatus Bathyarchaeota archaeon
GTTTAGCTCCGCCAGCTGTCACGTAGTTTCCTTTTTCTGTTATGCCCGTGGGGCAGCCTACAACTATTGGATTAGTCAGTCCGGGAGTTACTTCGCAATGTCCTCCGGCTATGGCTATTCCTAATTTTTTCGCAGCTTTATCCATTTGAACACATATGGTTTCAACGATTTTTCTATTCGCATTTTCAGGAAGCAGAATGCACGAGAAAAAGAATTCTGGTTCAACACCAAAAGTGGCAACATCATTAGCGTTAATGTTTACGGCAAGCCAACCAATCCGCTCTACCGCCCCGGTAATAGGGTCCATAGAAACAATTAAAGATTTATCCGTCATGTTTATGACTGCGCCGTCAAATCCAGCAGCAGGACCCAAAACAACTTCTCCACGTTTCACACCCAGATTTTTGAAAACAACTTCTTTCAAAAGGTCTATAGGAATTTTTCCTAGTGGCAATTTCATTCTAAAGCCTTCTTTTAAGTTGGGGTAGGCTCCGCTGAACAACTTTTACAACGGGTATTGCAACGATTAATCCAATTAACATTTGTCCAATATTTACTGGAATCTCGACTATTGCAGCTGTGTTAAGTATTAATTGTTCATAAAGGAAGTATCCGGCAACCATTTCTAGACCCCCAACCACTACGGAGAGAATGGCACCACCGAATTCTGGTTCAACTTTGAAACCTATTAAAGCAATTAATATTGTGGTGATTCCGCCTAGAAAGTACCAAAGCTCAGCAGGAACAAAACCAGTTAAGGTAGGACTTTCCGGTGAAGGGAAGCCTAAGTATAGTTCCATATTCCCGCTATAGTAAAGGGAACCGGTTGTTGCAAGCAACATGCCAACAATCACTCCTAAGGATATGGTAAAGATTTTCCAGTTGGATTTTGAAGTTTGTGTAGGCATTTTTTTGTTTAAAAATCCTATGAGTGCTCCTTCACAGCTTTTTATTATCAAAGTTCCAGGAGCATATATCGGTGCCACTAACATATCAGCTATCGCTGAACCTAAGCCGCCAGCAAAGGCACCCACGTATGGACCGAAAAGCAATGCGGCTACGTAAATCATTGTCTCGCCTATGTTGAAGTATCCGGATGTTGCTGGGACGCTAACCGCAAAAACTATGGTTGCTACACATACAAAAGCTGTGAAAACAACTGCCATTGCAAGCTTAAGAGCTACTTTCGCAGAGTTGCTTTTAGCACTCATCTATTGGATTTCTCCTGTAGATAGAATAGTATGGTTGTAACTATACTATTTTAGCTTTTCGACGGCAGTTGCACAAAAACTACAGTAAAAGTTTTAAATCATCTATCGCTCGTAAGACTTTTCTTCCACGTTCTGTTATTTTAAAGAATTTTCTTCCATTTTTTGCATAGCCTACTATCAGTCCTTTTTCTGACAGCTCGTTTAGGTGTTGGTATATGGCTGCTCTTGTCATGGTTTTTCCGATTTTTTTCCATAGATCATAGCCGTATGTGTCCTTTTTGCTTAGGATTTGCAGTATTTTTTCTTTTGTGCTTATTTTTAAGCCTATAACTGCTGTTTTCTGTTTTTTGGTTAATGCTTGCAGTATGTCTGTGGCTTTAAGTCCGCTTCCTGTGATGAGGCATACAACACTGTCGTTCTTACTGATTTTTCCTTCTTTGACAAGTTTTTTTAGTGCTGCTATTGTGGCTGAGCTTGCTGGTTCCGCGAATATGCCTTCAAGTTTGGCTATTTGAAGTTCTGCTTTGAAAATTTCGGAGTCAGAAACAGTTAAGGTCAAGCCTTCTGATTCGTTTATTGCTTTTATTGCCAGTTCGCCTTGGAGTGGATTAGCCACTAAGACAGCGAGTGCGCGGGTAAATGGCTTCGAAATTTTTGTTGGTTGAGAACGGTTTTCTACTAACGTTTTGACTATGGGTGCACATCCTTCCGGTTGGACCCCAACCATTTTTGGTAAGGATTTTGTTATTCCGAGCCTTTTGAGTTCCTTGAAGCCTTTCCATATCGAGTATACGGTTCCGCCGCCTCCCATGGAAACTATGAACCAGTCTGGAACGTCAAACTGCTCATAAACCTCGTAGGAAATCGTTTTCTGTGCTTCAATCACAAGGGAGTTTAGCTCTGCTGTTGCTTGATACCAGCCAGTTTCATCGGCTAAGGCTTCAGCTCTGCGTATAGAATCGTCAACTGTTTCTCCAAACTCTTCGATGACAGCGTCATAAACCAGCATCTGAGCCAGTTTTCCAACATCAACAAGTTTCGGCACAATCACGTTGCAGATTAACCCAGCCTTTGCAGAATAAGCAGCCAATGAAGCACCTAAGTTTCCGTTGGTTGCACAGATTAAACCGTCACATTTAAGGTCTATAGCATTTGCTGTTAGAAGTGCTGCGGCGCGATCTCTAAAGGAGTTTGTCGGATTTCTAGTTTCATCTTTTAAATATAGTTCTTTTAAGCCAATTTTTTTGGCAAGTCTCTCAGCTTTATGTAGTGGTGTTCCACCTTCACCTAAACTTATAATATTCCGCACTGACGGAAGTAAGGCTCTATACCTCCAAAAACGAAGCTTACCGGAAAACTTGATTTTACGACTTTCAGGCAAGCTGATCTCGTATTCTAATGTTCCTCCACATTTTTCACATTTGTTCTTTGGCGGGTAAAGCGGAAATTTTAAGCCGCATTGAATGCATTTAAGAGCCATAACTTTACTCCATTTAATTAGTGTATTCGGTTCCTTATTCCATTTTTGATTGAACAGTTCAGATTTGGAGAAACAATAGCCCGCTCTGTCGTATTGTCGAAAAGGCGGATAAGCTTGTCTATGTAGATTGCATGATTCATTTTATGGTTGCCAATGTTCAGATTCTCCTAAATGCACATGAGCACCACAAATTTTCACGGTGATTCTTCTGTTAAAGCCTTCATAATCGTTCATCTAACGCTTTTTATCGTTTACAAATCTTCGAAGGGCGTTATTGCTAACCGTATATATAGGAAAATCTAAATGGGAGCTTATTATGTTGATAATAGCAAGTTGTGAGTTGACCGTTATGAGCGAAGAGAAAGTGAAAGAAGACCCTGTTAAATTACACAAAGATGGAAACACACTTTACGAATTAGGAAAATACGAAGAGGCTAAGGAAAATTTTCTGCGAGCATCCGAACTCTACCAAAAAGCAAACAACTTCTTTGACGCTACATGCATGATTTACAAGGCTGGGGAGTGCGCATACATGCTTAAGGACTACGAAACAGCCCTTGAATATTTTCAGAAATCCGCTGATTTATCCTTCAAGAAAGGCTTTGACAGATTTGGAGTAAGTGCAATAGAGTATGCAAGAGACTGCTACAAAGCATTGGAAGACAGAGAAAAAGTTGAAGAGATGGAGAAGAAAATTAAAGAAGTGAAAGCGGAGCTGGAGAAATCCTTTTAATCTGTCTGACAGACATAACCCTTAGATTTGGTTATTGTCGTAGCTGAGTATGGCTATGGTCGCAGGCACGAATGGCTTTCAGACTATTATTTGGCTGCGCGTGATGCTGAAACTGGCGAATTCTTAACCGTGGGTAAAACCTTTAAGGGATTGACCGATGTGGAAATCATCGAAATGACGAAGCGACTTAAAGAACTTGCCGTAAAAGAAGAGCATAGAAGAGTGGTTGTGATTCCAAAAATAGTTGTTGAAGTATTATATAACGAGATTCAGAAAAGCCCAAAATACGAGTGCGGTATGGCTTTGCGTTTTGCAAGAATAAACCGAGTAAGAGAAGACAAAACTCTTGAAGAGGCAGACACTATACAAAGGGTTAGAGAAATCTACGAAGAGCAGTTTCTGAAAAAAGGCAGATATGAAGCCAGCTGATAACGTTTAATAAAAGTCCTATTTTTTGTTGTTACCGCCTAATTATTTCCGTTTTCGAAAGAACAGTAAACCATCTTTTTTATCTCCTATCGTTTTAAATGCCTTCTCCCCGTATCTTTTCTGAGCCTGAAACAGATTTCTTTTCAAAAATAAAGTTTAAATTTTGCTTAGCCCACGTTTGTATAAGGCTTGATAAGACATAATTCGTCATGGAAAGGTGAAAAACGTTGCCCTTAACAAGGTCTGTTAGTTTCAAAGCTGTATTGCAGAAAGGAAACCGCATTCAGATTCCACGGTTGATTCGTTGGCAGTATAAAATGGAGTCAGACCAGGTGTTAAAGGTTGAAGTTAAGCCTGAAGGCGCCATTGGCGTCAGAGAAGAGTTCTTTGCCCGCATGAACAAAGACGGACGCATAACAATTCCAAAATTAATTCTTGAACTTTTAGAAGATGCGGTAGAAACAAGCCTAGTGGGTTATGCTTTAGAAGTGAGTCTCGAGCCATGTTCATGAGTGTCCCTTTTTAACACGAAAACCTAGCAAAATCTGTAAAGAAAGTCAGAGCTTTGATTTGTTTCAATAACTCTCGAGTTTCCTTACTCAATTTTGACATTTGTACTCGTAATTTATACGAGTTTGTTTAAAAATTTAAGTGTTGATTCTACATAACCAGATAGGTTTTTCTGGTTGCTTTCGATGGTATAGTAGTTAGCCAATGCAAAGGAGTTTTTTTCCGTAACTTTTCGCGCCATTTCTCTTCATCGCTGACGTATTCTGAAAATGTTTCAGCTAATTCCTCAAACAAGAAGAAAAAGAACTTGCCGCCTGCTTCTTTATCTCCCTTCTTTACAGCTTTTTTCCAATCTTTTAGTGCGTCAGCTCGATTTGACAGTGGGTTTAGATTGTAGGAGCCTTCCTGTTTGTAGACGTGTTCCCCTTCTTTCATAAGTTGGTCCCATACACCACACTTTTTCTTAAAAATTATATGGTCTAAAACGTGCCCCATTTCATGGTCAAATAGAAATTGCGTTCCTTCACGCATTCGACCACCATAAGCTAAATGTAGTTTCTGCGTGCTTACACCTTTGAACGACTTAGACTTCTGAATGATCTTCTTCTGATTGCGAAATCCAACAGGCTTAGTAATCGGATAAGGCTTCTTCTGACCTTTCCTTCTGCGAAAACCAATAATTACCCTCTTATGCTTCATCAATTAAAAAATATGTCTCATACATGTTTTGCGAAAAAAAGGGGAAAGTGAAAGTTTTGAAGGTTTATCATTTCTTTCCAAGTAGTGAAGCTATGGCTACAATGATTGCGACTATTGAAATGCCTGCTGAACCCCAGACGAGAACTGTGGGTGCTGGTTCGCCGGGGTCGCCTTTGTCGCCCTTATCGCCTTTGGATCCTTGTGGACCAGTATCACCTTTAAGTCCTTGAATTCCTTGAGGTCCAATAGCCCCTTGAGGTCCAGTTTCTCCCTGTGAACCAGTTTCACCTTGCGATCCTGGTTCTCCCTGTGGCCCCGTATCGCCTTTTTCTCCCTTCGGTCCTGTCGCACCCGTATTACCTTTTGGACCAGTAGCCCCTTGAGATCCAGTTAAACCTTGTTCGCCTTTGGTTTCGGGCACGGTAAAGGCTGCGGAAGCATCGTAGATACCATCCGTAGCTGTTACAGTGAATGTTCCTCCCAGAGTTGGCTGTTCGAGAGCTAAGACAATGCAGATGAAAGATCCAGTTCCGTCGGAATTTACTTCGCTTGGAACAGTCGGAATCTCCGTTCCTTCCCACTTTACTGTTATCAGCGAATTAGGTGTGAAGTATTCTCCGACTATGGCAGTTGTGAATCCAGTAGAAGGTGTCAACGTTATCTTTTGTCCTTGCGTTGGTTCACCCTCTGCATCGAGGAACGGGGTATAGAGAATATTTCCCTTAACCATCGATGCGATTGCAATAGGGTCTGTAGTTCCCCACCAGTTTAGAGTTGCATCAATTTCGACGGGGTTCTCGTTGTCTAAGCCCCACGCAGTATTATCCAAGAAGTCGTTGTCTTTCATAATAAAGGTGCTTACCTTCACAAAGTCGTTACTATCAACATAGAGTCCGTAATCGTTGGATTCTAATGTGTTCCGTTCAACTGTTATAAGGTTGACTTCTTCAGTTAGACCCGTGTGGTATCCCAGTCGGATTCCCTTTACACATCCGCTAATTATGTTTTCACTTATTGTTACCCCAGAAGCTGGTGTTGTTCCATCTTTATAGCCACCACCTAAATCGTATGCTGGAAGTATGAATACTCCCGACCCATAGTCGCTAATAGAGTTCCCAGTAATCGTTGAAGACCCCGTTATGCCAGCAAACTGTATAGCATAGCAATTAGATTCCTTTGGACCTGTGAAGGTATTACCGGATACCGTTACATCAACTACATCAACTCCCCAGATAGAGCCTTCGCCACCGCTTGGGTCACTAAGGTCAGCGATAAACTCGTTATTGCTCACGTTCAAGCCCGTTGCTCCTGCGGCTCCTATGGATATGCCCTGAGTATCTACACCCGTGCTATCAATCGTGTTGTAAGAGATTTCAATGCCAGATGGACCGTTTTCCAACTGAATAACAAAGCCTGAAGAACCAGTCGCCGCCCCCTTAATTGTAAAGCCGTGACCAGCTTCACCACCAATCGTAACATCAATAGCCCCGCCCATAAGGTTTATGCGTGGCTTCTGCACGTCCGTTCCCTGTATGATTGTAACATCCTTGCCACTTTCCGACTTGAGGGTAATGTTAGGTGTGTTTATTGATAAATCCTCGGTGTATGTTCCCGCCGCCACGATAATGGTGTCGCCTGATTGTGCGGCATCTATGGCTGCTTGAATTGTTGGATATACTAATGGAACGAGAAGTTCGTCTGGATTTGCTTGGACTACATAAGGAAATGCTGAAACTATCCAGAGCATTAGAATAGTTGCCACAACCGCTGCGATTTTGTTCATTTTCTTTTCTCCCTTTAGAGTGTTGAAAGTAGGTATCTTCTCCTTTAAATGCTTTATGAGTGTTGAAAGTAGGTAGTTATACGGATAAAGGCTTTACGAGTGTTCGGAGAAATGAATAATATGGGAATTGAAGTGGTTAGAATTAAAACATCGGTCACGCTTGAGAAGGAGCTTTTAGAATGGATGGATGAGAAGATCAAGAGGGGAGTCTACGCGAGTCGTAGTCACGCCATCCGCTACGCTTTGATAGAGCTTATGAAGCGGGAGAAGACTGGCGGGTAGCTGCGCTCCTCGCCTCACTCGCCTCACTATTCAGAAATTTCAGATGAAGACGCTCAGCTTCCCACATCTTCACAAGCAAATCCCTAATAGCCGTCTCGACAAACTGCTGCCTGTTCCTATAAATGTTGTTAAGCACCGAAACAAGCCGGTCAACTTCATCAAGCATAGACTTCGGAATGTTGACTGGAATACGGTCTTTCGGACGACCCAGTCTTGAATTTTTTCCATATCCATTTCTTTTTCACCTCTCCGGAGAAAGCAGTTATGAAACCAGAATCAAGAGCCGAAGTCCACGATTTCGGACGAAAGATGTCCGTTGTCGGGAGACATCTCCACTTCTGAACTGTAACGTTTATAACGGTCTAATTAACAAAATTTCTATGCGATGCCGGGGTGGCCGAACGGTTCAGGCGGCGGCCTGCAGAGCCGCTATATGTGGGTTCAACTCCCACCCCCGGCTCCTTAATAATAGCTGGTTTCTGAGAAATGAGTTTGAATTAGAGTTTTCTAGACTGATAGCGTTTTGTGTATCTGGTTGTGTATCTTTGTGTATCAGCTTCTTATATTCATCTGGTAAGCTTTCATACTTCCCTAAATAGCACCATTTGATTTTGTCTCCTATATGATGTTCAACATACCAGTAATGATAGCTTTTTCTCTTTGACCTTGTTTGTTTACTGATTAGGCTGCCTTCTCTGTTACATTTCACACAAGTAACGTTAACCATCTCTCCGTTCTCCTTTTTTCTAGTAATGAAATTAAAGTTGAAAGAATAGCCCTATCACATGATCAAGTGCAACAGTATAGTCTATCTCCAAATCCCACTAAAACTGCTGATCCCAGAGCGGAAGGGTATGTTTCTCAATTTGGCAATCAATGCTGGGAACTAGATGCTATAGAACCAAATGAACTCCAGAGACTAGTAGAACAAGCAATTCTAAAACACATCAATGTGGAAACTTGGAATAAGACCATAGAGAAAGGAAAGCAAGAGAGACAAGAACTAGAAAAGATATTCTCAGGAATTGGAAAGAAACTTCAAGAAATGGGTCTACCTTAGAAATTAAAATAAGTTAGACCTACTACCTCTCTTTTTATCTTCACTAACTACACTAAGTTCACTTTTAGGGTTCAAATGTCTGTTGATAATATTTAAGGACTTCTTTCTTAACCATGAATAGAGGCAAGGTGCTACACAACTTATGTAACTAACTTAAACTTTGTGACATCAATTGTATTCTCTCGGTAACTCAGCGTTGCTTTTTCTTCTGTGAAGACAATCCAAATATCGATTGTATCCTGTTCATATGCACTTTTGTCGAGAATTACCTTTTGGACTTCTTTAAGGGGGACTAGCAATACGCCGTTTCGTGAGACCAGCAGAAAGCCATTTCCTTTTTGCAAGGAGTCAATGAAGCTTCCAGATTTGCGTCCTCTAAAAGTGATTTGCCAACCTCGTGGTTTCTTGCTACCTGGACGGATGAAAACCTTTGCTCCTTCCACTACAGCTTCATATTTTCCCCATCGCTGAATTTTTCTGCCACTTTTCTCAAGTATCCTTTTCAGTTCATCACCAAAAATCTCTTCTTGCCCTCGTTCTTCAAGCCCTTTGGTAATAATGTTTTTCTTAAGCAAAAAGAAATTTAATTCATCTCTCAACGATTTGAACAAAAACTCTTGCATCGCATTGAGCTTTTGAGGTTCTCCTCGAGCCACTACAATGTATTTATTGGACTTAAATAACTTGATTAGATATAACTCCAAGGCTTTCCTAACAACTGCATCATTAAAGTCCGACTGCGTGGCTGGGCGACCATCATTGATTACAATGACTTGGTTCCAGCTTTTGATTTTGTCTTCTGGTCTATCCATATGCGTTTTTAATCTGTCATATAGGCTTTTTGCTTCCCCAATGTAAACCTTGCTTTTGTCTTCGAATAGAACGTAAATACCAGGAGACTCCATTTTGCCTAATTCGGTGTTAAATGTTTCTAAAGCCTTAATGGAGCGTGGCATTTCCCATGAACGAATCTGTTTTGTCGTACGGGCTCTTACAATACCATTACTATTTCTAGGGTCTTCGTGATATCCAATGTCGTAGTTTGACATCGTCTACCTCTTTTTCAGCGTGATAACTGATTCTCTTAGCTTATAGCTTCTTATCTGCCCAGACCTTCTGTTCCTCGCTTTTTCTATTTTCTCTATATCAAGATTCAAATCCAATCCTATTTTTGCTATCAATAAATCTGTGGGAACATAAACATCAGCAATTAAGCTATCTCCAACAACTAAGATGAATCGTCCACCAGAATTAAGTGAAGATACAACATTGCTCATAACTTTATACATATCGTCAAAGTATTTGTGAACAATATACGGCATATCCCATCTTCTGTAGCTTCCTCTCTTCGCAATATTTGCTTTAATATTATCTCTGATTTCCTCTATCCAATCATTTGTGTAAACCAATTTGCGTTCAGAAAAGCTTCTTATTAATCCCTTAGAGACGTTGTCGCAAGCAACCATCTCATCTTTGATTTTCTTTAGTTCTTTATAGGTTCTAGCGAAACCCAACCATCCCATTTCTATTTTGTAATTTATTACATAATCCAAACCATTCATGTATGGAGGAGATGTTATGATCAAGTCGAACTTGTTGTCATGTCTGAATTCTGTTGCGTCTGCCAAGAAAACTTCGCTCTCAATGTCTATAAAATTTTTATATTGAGTTTGGATTTCCCTCAAATCATAGGCGATTTCTCGTATTTTCTGACTCAACAAAACAAAAGGAGCTGCATCTTCGACTTTTTTATCTTTACAATAACCGAGGCAAGGGCTTCTTTTTAGATTGCTGCACTCAATTAGAATTGAAGAAAATGCTACTTTTATCAAATCTTTGATTTTTCTTTCTTTCTCGTTCTTAGGCTCTATAGATTCTATGCCTGCCTTAAGAGTCTCCAGATTCCTTAACACGCCTTCGTTAAAATGAGAACTTGATTTCTTTAAAAAAGAAGGTGCGCTAGACCTTCTATCTCTTGGCATCGCATTATAGACCTTTAGCAAACTACTGGGAGAGACATCCCAGCAATTGAGTTTGGTGTTAGCTATAAATTGCAAAAGTGGGTTTAACTCAGTACCAAACGAGCTATAGCCGTTCAACTTTGCTTGGACTAAAACAGTGCCACAGCCAGCGAAAGGATCAAGAATGACTGGGGTATCATATTCTATTTTGTATTGGTCTAAAACGGACTGTACAAAATAAGCTGAAAATCCCTGCACATAAGGCGACCAGCGATGAATATGCTCGTTAATATTGCTCATAAATTGTATAGGTTGTCTTTTTTCAAGAATTCTAATGTTAAGCTCTTTCAGATACGGAATGGAATCTACTTCAGAAGAACCGCCTTTTTTTGGAGACTTTAGAATATTTTTTTCCCTAACGCTTAGTTCTGCTTGAACTGGCTTTGGAAACGTCTCCATTTCAGCCCTTTTATTGTTATATTGCTTCTAATATTTTAAGTTAACTAGCGAGCGACTCACATTGATACGAGAGAAGCATATTGGCTAAAGTCTTGAAGTTCGTTAAAGTCAAGTTTAAGAACTGTTGTTTCTACAATTTGACATTAAGTCAGAGAATAAGAGGAGATGTCATGAGAACAAAGTTAAGAATGAAATGCTCTAATTGTGGTTATTGGAACAGTATCCCAGTAAACAAGATTTTCATTGAACAAAGATGGCTTTAGCGAGAGCGAGTAATGATGACAGGAAAAGCCTTGCTTTTTCATCCGTAGCAACTTCTGATGTAACATGTGCAGATATTTTGTCTCGGTAATATTTTTCTAGGTCTAGCAATGACTTATAAAGGTCTTCTCTTACCACTCCAACATCTTTTAGTGCGTTTATCCCTTTAGCAAGACCTTTATATGGCAGATTAAATTTTTTGCAACCTTCCTTAACTAAGGATTCAAACGCAAGTCCACAGATGCAACAACAAGCATATGAGTGAAAGTGATTGTACTCCTGTATTGCTTCTAACATTATAAGTTTAGTAGTAGTGGGAAGAATTTCGAGTTCTTTATCCTCAACTGGAAAACTCCTCAAGGTATCTCCAATTATTTCTTGTTTCTTACCTTCAAGGAATCCGATTATTTGATCTAGATAAGCGATTATCTTAAGAAGATCATCATCATGATAAACGTTCTTCTTTGGCTTTAGGGGGAAACTATATACAGAGCTATCTGAGTGGAAGCTTTCCGTTACACCTCTTCTCAGTTTATCATATAGTTCGCATAATGAATCTATAGTATCACCTCTGATTACAAGAGCACTTATGGGATCTTGTCGAAAAAGATTAAAGTATTCAACTGCTCTGTTTTGCAGTTTTCTAGCTCTGCTTTCAAATTCGACTACTTTTCCTCTCAGATTCTCAACCAATAATATTCCCACACAGTTCTAGAATATTCTCTCTTAAAATATTTTGTACAACTTGAAATTATGTATCGAGTTGGAATACTCCAGAATTCAAAGTTTTGATTCCAATGTATGAGCCTTTAGAAGTTGTTAAATGTGAGAAACACAAAAGTAACGTTAAGCTTACTTTCTAGTGAGAAAAATGAATGATAGAGTGGATAAATTAGATTCCCTATTCTTGTTCATTTTAGAAGTATTAGCTTTTGTTTTCTCACTTACGATTGTTGTTTTTGAGCCTAAACAGACGGGTATCTTTTTCATTCCTCTATTCATCCTAATTTTTTTCCCAATTTACATAGGATATATCAGAGGAGCAATAATCGATAATAGTCCTACTGAAAGAATAATGGGTTGGATTCTTTTTCTCTTTGGCATAGCAACTTACATTTACTTCTCGGGATACTATTTGTTATGTGACATCCTACCTAAAAATCTAAAGCAATTTGAGGATTTGTTCACACTTCCTTTCTACTGGGGAAGTCTCTTTTTCGGATTTATGCTACGTCGCTTCGCAGGTAGTATATCCAAGATATTTGAAAAGATCTTTGAACATGAAAGCAGTGAACTGAGGGGATTTATATTAGAAGAAACAGGATTCGCATCTATCTGCTTTGGTTTCTCTTTGGGTTTCATTTTTCTATCGTTACATTGTATCATGAAAAATCAGGTGTCCGAACTTAGTTTTTCAATTACCGTCAGTTTGGTTTTTTTTATATTGTTTCTTTATACCATAAAGAAGCTGTTGACACAAGCCAAATTGGAATTTCAGGAGTATGAAAAATATATTCGAGTTTCGCATACGTCATATAAGAAAAAAGTCTCAATTTTGGGGGCAATACTTACACTTTTTGGACTTACTGCCCTTCCCATCTCTTACTATTTGGAGTTAGCCATCCTAGCCAAAATACTATTTTTGCTAATTCTAAATTTCGGAGCAATTCTAGTAATTTTATCTGGAGGGAAAAGTATTCTCAAAATTAAAGAAGAGCAAACTATTCCGAAAGAAATAGAGAAAGAGTTACGAAAGTTACTAGAACAGTGCTAAGAATTTTCATTCTATGACATGCTAGTCTAGTTCAATCTATGAAACATTTAAAGTCTATTGAACGATAAAATGTGAGAAATGCGAAAGTTATAGCTGAACCAAAAGAACTAATTAGAAAAAGAAACTAAAAACATTAAATACTGAAGTCATTAAAAATTAATTAATTAGTGAATTTATCTTGCAATTGAAAAGGCTAATTTGGTTTGTTCCTATTATCCTCATGCTGTTGTTTGAGCCCTTACTCTATGTCTCGATAACTTCTTTTTCTTTTTACATATATATTCAACATTTACTTTTCAAGGTATTTTGTTATGGAATTGGTATTACCCTATACTATCTTATTTATAAACGATTTTCACTAAAGTGGAAAGAGGCTTCTATTAATGAAATAAGAACAGAAGATTCTGTTCTACTTGAAGGTGTAGGAATTCTTCAGGGAATATTATTCATATACCTAAGTTTGTCTGAAGAATTGGCATCACCCTCATTTTATTTAGAACTTCTTAAATGGAGTGTTCCTCTTATCACCTTACTATTTTATATACTCAGAGGATATGGTGCAATAAAAAATAGTGCAAAACATAGATACTATTCATTCCTAACATTGATTTATTATTTGGGCTTTGAAGGAGCTATCCTTTTTAACGTTTTTATTTCAAGTTATTTTCCAATTTATGTGAACTCAATTAATATTATTTCCTTATATTTTCCTTCTTCAGTAGGTTTGGTTATGATTAGCTTTTTTCATGCAATTCGTAACGCATTATCCACTAGATACGGTTACCATCCAAGCAATACGTAGTAGTCTCTACATTGTTCAGTATCCATAACGTATTGATACTCGTCTTTCTAAATAAGGAAGATTAACATGTAAGTACATACTATAAGACTACTAGAGAGCATATTCTGGATGTTCGAGTTAGAAAATAAGAGATCTCGTGTATTGATGTTAAAATGTTAAGAGACTATGCTTATTCTTTTTGCATTGTTTTTCTTCTTCGTTTTGTAATTATCCATACTCCCAAGAAGCCAATTATGAGACCAGTTATTGCCAGGATCCATAAAGGATTCACCAGGAAAGGTTCTTTAAAAGTGATGAAGGCTGTATATTCGTTAAAATTACCAGCATTATCTGTGACTTTCAGAACTACTGTGTAATTTCCAGATTTAGTGTAAGAGTGACTTGTTGTTATTCCTGTCTCTGTGGTTCCGTCTCCGAAGTCCCATTCATACTTGATAATGATCCCTGACACATCAAAACTAGAAGATGCGTTGAAGGTTATCGTTTCACCTATCATAGGGCTTAGAGGCAAGTAAGTGAAAATGGCTTTTGGAGGAGTCATATCAGTTACTATCACACAACCGTCCGTGTACATGTTATTCTTCACATTTGTTTCACCTAGACCTGGAGTAGCATAAGCATGTATGGTGTAGTTTCCATCAGCAAAGCCTCCAGTGTTCCATGTGAAGATTATTGTTGTAGAATTTCCGCTCCCCAGAGTTACAGTTTGTGTTTGGAGGGAAAGAACTGCGTAATGTGCCTTTATCTCTTCTACGCTCAAGGCTCTTTTGTAAATTCTAACATCGTCTACGAAGCCATTAAATCTACATCCTGCATAATAATATTCGCTGCCAATTACTAATGGCGTGTCATCATGTGCAATTACATAGGAACTTGGGTTTGAACTGGTTTTCAATTCGCCATCTATATATAGGTTAGCTGTTGTTCCATCGTATGTTCCTACAACATGATGCCACTGATTCAGTGTTAAATCGTTTATACTATTATAATCTATGAGAAATCTCTGAGCAACACCATCACCCAAAGAAAGAACCAGATGATCGTTGGTTGAAGTCGGATGTTCAAATTGAAGTTTGTAACCTTTGGAGTGACCAGCTAAATGATGTAATTTGTTTATTATTGCACTATGCTCAGTACCATGTTGATAGGGCCTTTTATTCATGTATATCCATGCTTCCAAAGAAAAGGACTGAACTCTTAAACTTGGAGAATCCGAAATGGCAACATAGTCGTCGATTCCATCAAAACTCAGAGCTTTTCCATACTTTCCATCCAGCCACGACGGCCCATTAATCAGCGTTCCATCATTGTTGTTGCCGCTCCTGTCATGTGTTGTTGTTCCTCTTCCTTCATCAAAATTCCAATAACCAATTAGGCCACCTAAGCCATTAAAGCACAATATATTGCATGCTTTGTCAGTTTCATTAATCGATTCAGCTTCAACGTAAAGAGTTACGTTAAAGGATTCTTCATAATCACCGTGATTCTCCACTATAACATCTATGTTTAAGCTGAGACCCTGCTCAACGAGTGTCCGAGAAGGTGTTACACTAGTAATAGCTACATCATGATTCCAGCCCCAAACTGTAAAATTGTCGAAGTAAGCGTAGGTGTCACCTACCGCTCGTAGCCCAACTTTTCCTCCAGTATAATTTTCATGTTCACAAGAAATTACCTCTTGTCCATTCAAGAGGCCAACAAATGTTTTATTATGTATCTCAACTCTCAAAGTGTAATTAATAGAATGATCTATTGGATAATCTATACTTAATAAAGCAGTTCCTATTTCCGAGTGCTCTGGAGTATAATAATGAAACTCGATTTTATCATATTCATTGCTTAATTCCAAAGAATAATGGTGCTCGTTCTCTATATACCCGAAAATAATTCCTGCTCTAAATCCCCGTTTCCAGTGAGCAAACCGTAACTTTGTTTGAATTATACAATCAGTTAGAGTCAAATTATCTACAGTTGAGATACCAGAAAGAGCGGCACAAACCATATATTCTCCTTTATTACTAACTCCCCAGCCTCCATGGTAAACTCCACCTAGTTCTGTCCAACCATCAGCTATGCCATCATTAAAATCATCGAAGAATAGTAATTCTTCTCCTTGTGTTTGAACTGGTCGAATGTTAGAGTTAGTATGCTTGTCAGAAGCAATGTTAATATTATTCCAGAAGCTATTCTCTTCAACATTTCCTTTCTCCTAATCCTAAATGGTTTAATTAAGAAAATAACATTTACGGAGAAATCTTCTATTGTTATTGGAGTATGTTATTGTGTTAGACTACGAGAGGGTATTCGTTGGTTAATAGGTAACTATTTCACAAGTCTAGGCGTCTCGATTTGATAGAGATCTGCTAAGCAGATCAACATAGAACATTATTGAAACTTTTCACTGTACTGCTCTAGCGTTATCCACGAGTCTTATTTCTTCCGTAAACCCTCAGTACAAGAGCAAAAATGAAAAGGATGCCACCGATTGCCAATACAATTGGATTGCCAAAATTAAGTATAATCATTCCTATTGCAAGAAATAAAAGTCCCGTTCCAACTATAGCAATGATTACTCCAATCAGAATATCTTTAAACCCCATGTTATTCTCCCAATTAATCTATGGGAAATGGATATTTAATTTTTGCTCTTATGAAAAGGATTCAATTAAGAGAATAAGAAGTAAAAACGAGAAACAGAAATTAGCTGGTTAAAATCCCTTAAAGATTGTTTTAGTGAACCAATGTACTTCATGCTGAAGTATGATTTGTGAATCTTTCTTTCTATGAAGTCTATAGAATGTTTGTGAATTCGATAATAGAAAAATGGGGATTATTTGGGGTTCGTTCTGTCGTATCATCTGTGAATCTTTCTGTTAGTCGAGTATTCTTAATCTTTTTGAGAATTTTTGATAGATCGATTTTAATCTTAGTAGTTTTTTTCCTGTGTAGAACTTTGCTAGCACTGTTTTAGGTGTTCTTCCTTGGAATACATCAACATATCTGTCTGGGTTCAACTCCCACCCCCGACTTCCAGGCATAAAAACACGCGCGAATCTGAGTCTGGTCTCAGCATATTCGTTATATAGTATAAAGAAAGTATTTAATATAGTCTATTCGTAATATTATATGCTCAAAATGGCTTCACTGAGTGTTCATTCAGAAAAATACAAGCTATTCAGAAAGGACGCTCAAAATGAAGATAATTCAATTCCCACCAGAATCGAGGCTATATTCGAAGCATGTTTTCATTTAATCGAAGTATGCATGGCAAAGAATGGATTACATATAAACAAGCATCAACGGGTAAGATCAATGGTTATTACCCATGGCGACGTTTTTGGAGAGAATTCTGAATCGGTTTGGAGAGCATTTCAAGAATTGGAAAACCAAATTTGACTCAAAGAGATTCGCATCCAATATCAATTTATTTATGACTATTCAAGAAAAAAGTACGAAAGTGAAGATATTAGAGAGAATAAGACATCAAACTACAGATCTACCCTATGACGGAATACCTGAAAACATTAGAAATATGGTCATGACTTTGCTATCTAAGTTACGGATTGAGATTGAAGATAAAGCAATGAGGAAGCGTTGTCTTGATATTTTATCTATAATTTCGGGTAGAAGAGACGACGTAGTAAACGCAAAAATAAAAGAGCTATTTTTGAACAAAATCTACGGAACTTATGACGCCTTGTCCATTGAAGAAAAAAGGGACGCTCTAAATATCCTTCAGAGACTACAAAGATATAATCCAGAAATCATAAATCAGTTAATAACCGAAGCTGTTGAAAAGTGGACACAAGTCGAATTTCAAAACCTTCTTAACTCAATAGAGTTTGATAGATTAGATGAAGAAGAAGTAGAGCAACTTAGAAAACGTTTATGGAATTGGAGAGCACATGCCAAGAGAAAAAAAGAAGAGGAAAAAGTAAATCGGATCGACAAGATTCTGGAACTTTATGTCTTCCATTGATTTTGGCAAACATTCCCTAAGAAAAATGAGGGTCTGCGGGGGATATCTCCAATCGAAGTGGGTTCAACTCCCACCCCGGTTCCACGGAATAAGCCAGTGCATACAAAATACGATGACCAAAACCATCATCTTTTGTTGACGCACCGTTTTCATTAATGGAAGAGGGAAAGATACTTCAAGTATTATGTAATTCCCGTGAAAGAACCAGTTGTGATATCGTTCATTCATTTACCTAATTTTCCAAAAAAGCGCGCGGTATTAAAACATAGCCGAATATCCTTTCTGACTTTTTGGTAAAGCATTAAGCATTGCAACCAGTTTATTTGAAAATTCCAGCGCTCTTGCACTGCTTCCATTTTCAGGCGTTAGCGTGCGCGTGTTACTAAATAACTTACTAATCATATCTCAATTCTATCTAACCTAAAAAGCTCTCCCAAAAATAAAATAGTTGTATAACATAACAAGCTAAAGGTGAAGAAATGAACCCATATAAGTTTGCAACAAAAGCAGTTCATTCTGGACAGCACCCAGACCCTCTTACAGGCTCTGCTCTTACAGGCGCAGGCTCTGCTTAAGAATACTGGTGCAACACTCGGACCTTTTGAAGCTTGGCTTACACTGCGTGGAATCAAAACTTTACCGCTTAGAATGGAGAGACATAACGAGAACGCCATAAAAGTTGCAGAATTCTTAGAAACACATCCTAAGGTGAAGAAAGTTTACTATCCATACTTAAAATCGCATCCTCAACACGAGTTAGCAAGAAGACAGATGAGCGGATTTGGCGGAATATTATCCTTTGAACTGAAAGGAGGCTTAGAAGCCGGAAGAAAACTTATGAACTCTGTCAAGCTGTGCTTGCTCGCCGTCAGCTTAGGCGCCGTAGAAACATTAATTCAGCATCCAGCACCAATGACACACGCGATAGTGCCGAAAGAAGAAAGACTGAAAGCAGGCATAACAGACAGTTTAGTACGAATCTCTGTCGGAATCGAAGACATCACAGACATAATACACGACTTAAAACAAGCATTAGAAAAAATTTAGACAATCAAGAATAGATTTCCGTCTTTTTCGTTTACCCTTTCATAGCGTGGTGAATGTGAAAGAAGCGAACATAAAAAGGAAGATTGGGTGATATTTTCCGAAAATAACCTATAAGGGTCCGTAAAATTTCTAAGTTTAAAATTCGAACATAAATTATAAATCCAAACACGTTTCATAAATTTAACTGAATTAAAGTGATTAGAGATGAAAAATACGATTGGAAATTTGGTGAAAGCGTTTATTGGTGAAAGTCAGGCAAGAAATCGTTACACGTTCTATGCAAAGGTTGCCAAGAATGAAGGTTTTGAGCAGATTTCAGAAATTTTTCTGGTTACTGCAGAGAATGAAAAGGAACATGCGAGCAACCTGTTCAAGTTAATTAATGATTTGAAGATGAAAAGCGGCGAAAAACTTGATGAGATTAAGGTGGAAGCCGTAGCTGCCACTGTGCTTGGTAGCACGGTGGAAAATCTGAAAGCCGCGATTGCTGGAGAAAATCATGA
>DAOUTL010000207.1 GCA_030626685.1 Candidatus Bathyarchaeota archaeon
AGAGAATTTAAGATTTTCCTTAGTGTCATGTCAAGTTTCTAACGTTACACTCGTATAGTTCTGCGGGGAATGTGTTTATTCCTCTGTGGAACCGTGAGTAGTTGAACCATTCCTTGTATTCGTGTAGTTTGCCTTTGAGCCATCCGGGGAATTTCCTGAGGTGGTTGACGAACTCTCTGTTCAGGTTCTGTATGCATCTCTCCACTTTGCCTTTGTCTTGAGGATAGGAGGGATGGGCAAAGTGAGCCTCGATGCCGTGCTGTCTGCACCATCGCTTCCACTTCTCCTTGAACTGCGGACCGTGATCAGACAGTATCGCCCTTGGCAGCCTCTTTTGCTTTTCCAAGAACGCCGTCACTTCCCTTGTTTTCGGTTCATGATCAAACTGTTCGGCTACGACTAGGAATCTGCTGTAGTCGTCGATGCATATGAGGAACCGGTACTTCTTGCCGTGCACCGTGAACGGACCTTTGAAGTCGATCTGCCACAGCTCATCAGGCACTTTGGCTCTGAAAAACTTCCAGCGCTTATGTTTGCATGGGTAGCCGTTCACGCCATGCTTTGAGAGAACGTTGTTTATGGTCTCTCTGGATAACCTGACTCCCTGCACGCAGTGTATTGCCTTCTCAATGAAGGGGGGAAGTCTGTACAAGCCTTGTTGTATGCGGGCGGTTCCCCACCCAAACGTGTTCCTCAAGGTAAGGATGGACAACTCAACTTCATCCGTGACCTTGCTTGCTTTGGGTTCCCTAGGTCTGTCTTTATAGTATTCTCTGCCTACGTGTTTGCCTCTTCTCAGCCACCTGTGTACAGTCTGCCTTGTGGTATCGAACAGGTATGCGATGCGTGTCACGGTTAACCCCTTCTTGAGAAGTTTTCTGAAGGTTCCCCTAATGTCAGGAGACAAACGCATAACATTGCCCGACAAACAACTATGAGTTAACCAGCAGAAAAGTGTCACGTTAGAAAGTTGACTTTACAGATAGTCGTCTTGCATCTGTGGCATTTGACAAAGGTTTAAGTGTCTTCATAATCTAACTCATACTCTTCACGGTGTTTAGAAATGGTGAAAAAATACCCTTGGTGGAACGAGAAACAGAAGAAACTTGCTGACGAGGCTAAGCAATTTGCGAACGAGAACATACCGCGGGGAGAAGAAATAGCATGGACAAAAAAGTTTCCATATGACCTCATCAAACAAATTGGAAAAAGGGGCTGGTATGGAGCCATAATTCCGGAGGAACTTGGAGGAATAGACGTAGGCGTAACCGGCTGTTGCATCATAGCCGAAGAACTCGCTCGCGTCTGCTCTGCCCTAACAGACGCTTACACCGTAACCATGTTCGGTGGTACAGAACAACTGCTTGCGTTCGGCAACGATGAACAGAAGAAAAGGTGGATCCCCAAAGTTGCCAAGGGCGAATTGTTGGGAGCAGTCTGCATCACCGAGCCTAACGTAGGTTCTGACGCGGCTGGCATAGAAACAACAGCGACGCGTGAGGGTGACGAGTATATTGTCAACGGTAAGAAAAGGTTCATAAGCAACGCAGGTCCAGCCGGAATCTATCTGGTGTATGTGAAGACAAGTGATCGTCCTGAGGACAGAGCTAGGTATAAGCATCTCAGCGCTTTGTTCGTTGAGAAAGGCACGCCTGGTTTCTCAGTTGAGAGGATAAACGAGCTTTCTGGGTGGTTAGGCTTTCCAAACGGGTATCT
>DAOUTL010000112.1 GCA_030626685.1 Candidatus Bathyarchaeota archaeon
ATGCTATCCATTCTTTATTCTCTGTCTGGTTGATAAATGTATCATACTCTGTTTTCATGTTATGCTTTCCTTTCTATAGCCCGCACATTGCCTGACAACTGTCTTCGTAAGCCATATCCATATCATACCCGCAACCCGTTTCCGTTACTGGCATTGTTGATATGCACAGCAAACAAGTAGTTTGCCATTTGCCGCCAATCTTCTCTATCTCTCCCATTCGCGGGAGTACCGTCGTGCCGCACTCTTTGCATGTTGATTTGTATTTGTTTAGTTCCATCTTGTCTCCTTGGTTAGTGTTTAACTTCGTCATGCCATAAACATAATGCAAGCATCATGCCAACTAGCTACAATGTGGCTAATAAGTGTAAAGTAATTAGCTACGGTAATGTTTACAAGGGTTTTGTGATTAGCTACTGTTCAGGAGTGGGTGATGTTTCTTGTCAGGCATGAGAATCCTTATCATATTTGCAAAGGGGTTTTGCATAACTGCGAATAGCTACGGTGTTTTATGTTCACTTCTGTTCAGTGGTGTTCGTTCGTGTTCACTTACTCGCAGGGACTACGGCAAGGGCTTGCTTGTTCGTTTGTGTTCGTTTCTAGTGGTATGTGTTCGCGTGGTGTTCGTGTGGCTATTTTTAGGGTATCCGTTAGTTGCACATCATTGACTCCCAGCAGCGGCAATCGTGCATTTTGCAATGGTCGTGCATTTTGCAATACCCCTAATCGTGCATAATGCAACACCACAACATGTGGTATAGGCGGGTATATTTGCCCTCTATTAGTTATTCATTGACCTGTGCTGTGCCATATAAGCCAATGATAGCAAGGGTTACACGTTCCAACGTCGCATAATAGCAGATATGTCTACTCACATGAAGCCGTAGAACGCGCGTGAAAGCGTTGACGTAGTGATACGGGTATGGGTGGGGGTGGATAGATTAGGGGTGAATATGGGACCCTATAAGGATGAGGGGGGAGGGGGCAAGGCAGGGGGTGGATGCTCCTGTCATATATGTCGAACCGCCACAAAAAAAATAAATACAGGAAACGGCGAAAAGGGTTTGACGGCCCTGTAGAATATGTTATGTTGAATGCAGATTAACAGCAGGAGCCGATTGGATTGAGAACACGTACAGAGCTAAGGTTAGTGGTAGGAAACAGCCACAAGCAAATGAAAGTAAGCCCCATAATAGGCATTCGTCTAGGGGTAATCGCTTCGTTGTTAATCGACCTAAGGCTCTGTTTTTTAGCTACAGGAGGATAGTAATGACAGAACTAGAAGGCAATATAGTGGTACTTTTAATAGGCTTAGCAGTAGGAGTCTTATGGTATTATATAGGGTGCAGGTTGTATAAGAAGCTACAACAACATACAGACCACAATGCGTGGTGTAAAGGCTACAGGGCAGGAGTGACAGACCTTTTAAATAGGACAAACGATGAGTTACGTAAGCAAGTAGAATTGGATGCGTTAATGACGGAAGAAAACAAGCGGAAGCTACTGAAGGAGATGATATGAGTAAAGGCTGGGAAACGGCGTGTATAGGATGTGACCATGAGTATGATTGTGACGATGAATACTGTAAGGACTGTAATATATATAAAGCAGAACAAGAAGGGGTATGTAATGACAGTAAAATACAAGACAAGAGAATGGGGAGTGAACCGGATAAAGAAAATAGAGATAGAGCGAGAGACTGAGTCTTCAGTATGGATAAGAGGACAGTGTTGCAGGAAGAAAGGTGCAGTCTTTATTATAGCGGACAGCTTTGAAGAAGCAAAGGAATGGTTGGTAAAGAGAGCAGAGCGAGTTGTTGAGAGGATGAGAGGATCTTCTGAGTTCTACGCTAAGCAGTTGGAGATGTTGAAGGGTCTAAAAGAAGAAGGAGAATAGCAATGAAGAAGTTTGTAGAGACGACTAGATGGAACGATAAATGGTGGAGAAAAGGGCTGGATAAAGACAGCAGATTACTGGCATGTTGGCTATGGGATCATGTGGATAATGCTGGGTTTATGGAGTTGGATATGGAGGAAGTTTGCGATGAGACTGGGTTAAGTAGTCAACTAGGTAAGACTAGCTTAGACAAGGTAAGACTAGGTTACGGTGGGTATTCCCGAGTGATAAGTAAGCCAAGTGAGAGCCATGGGAAGGAGTGGATTTGGCTGAGGAATTATATAAAAGTACAAATTGGGGGTATGGATTTGTCGATTAGTAGTGGAAGGAGGGACAGTGGACCGAGACTGGGAAGAGCAAGAATCCTTAGTAAAATGGAGTATTTGTTCCCTGAAGTCAATATTTACACTGGGTACGACAGGGTAACGAAGGTAGTTGAACCTAGTACAGTAGGTAACATACCTAGTACAGTAGGTAAGACTAGGTATGACAAGGTAACGAACCTAGTTGTACCTAGTACACTAGCTGCCACTAGGTCCAATACCCTACTAACAAGAACAGAAGCAGAAGCTCTTACTCTGGGGAGGGAGGGGAGTGTGAGGGGAGCAGGATTTCAGGTTGACCTTGAAAAAGCTTACGGCAAAAAAGCCAAGCGACTTTACGACCTGATGGGGAAGGAGGGAGTGAACCTGACAAGGCTGATGACGTTTGAGGTATTCGGCAAAGTTGTCCGAGACAATCCTGACACGAACTGGGGGAAGTTGACCGAGTACGTGATCACAATGGATTTGAACTCGGGGATAGACCACCCGCTGGGGTTCATTGCAAAACTGTGTCGAAGCGGTGACTATATTTTGGACGCAGGACAGAAAGATAAAGTGGTCGGAAGTGAGAACAAAAAGAAGCGGCTAGAAGCACTCAATAAACACAACTCGAAATACGCAAGTGGAGGGTACAAAAACGACACCGAGGCAGAGAAGGTGGGACAGGCGATATTTGAGAAATATCCCAAGGACAAAGATTGAGGTTGATTTTGGGACGGGAGAGGTGAATGATGAGAAATAAGGGGAAAACAGAGAAAGGGTCAGAAACAGGGCAAGAAGGAACGCGAATAGTCTGGGGTAGTGTTGGATACGTAAAACGGGGGTACGTGTCTTGTGGGTGTCATTTAAGCACGTTAAAGACACATTGCGGAGTGATGAAGACAGTACAAAGGAGGATAAAATGAGAATAGTGGATAGAGAGACGTTTTTGGGGATGGGAGAGGTTGTTTACTCTTTATATCAGCCATGGGCACTTAGAGGGCTCTATATAAAGGAAAGAACTATAGGGGATACAGGGGTCTTTTGTAAACAATCTTTAATAGACCCTTTTATGGCTGAAAACAGAGATGAGCGAGAGGATATATTGGACGAATTAGAGTGGTCTGGAATGCCTATAAAATTGAATTTTGAAGGCGAAAATAGAGAGGTGTTATATGACGAAAATCAGCTCTTCGCGGTATGGGGAAAAGAGGATGTTTTGGGACTCATAAATAGACTAAAAAAACTGGTATAAAAAGGAGTAAAATAAGATGAAAAATGATGCAATAATTAAGGTTGATAACGAGCGTATTTCAGTGGCATTAACGAGTATGGAATCTATGGAAGAACTGCTTTTAGAGGTGGGGACCATTGTAGATGATTTCGAGGGAGATGTGTCTACGCCTTCAGGGAGAGCGGAGGTCAAGAGTATGGCTTATAAGGTGACTAGGACAAAGACTACTGTTGATGAATACAGGAAGAACTTGGTGTCAAAAGCTAAGAAAGAGATCAAAAAGGTCGATGATGTCGGTAAATTCGCTAGAGATACGCTGGACAGGTATAAGGAGAACGTTAGAAGACCTCTTAACGAGTGGGAGGAGAGAAAGCGATATTCCGAGGAAACCATTACCAGATTAAGGGGTACAGACACAAGGGAGAAGACTGTTGCAGAACTAGAGGAGATGCTGAGGGGAGTAATTGATTTTGAGCTGAACGGGTTTTTAGAAGAAGACCTAGAATCAATTAACAAAGAGATCAGGGTTACCTATGACTTAATCGAGGGAGCTATTGAAAAAGAGAAGGTAGCAGTAGCGGAGCGAGAAGAGCTTGAGTCGCTGAGAAGAGAAAAGGCTATTGCAGACGAGAAGGCTCGGACTGAGAAGATTAAGGAAGATGCAAGGATAGAAGCTGAGGCCAAGATTAAGAGCGATCTTGAAGATGCTAAGAAGAGAGAGGCAGATCTGGTTGCCCGGAATGAGAAATTAGAGGTTGAGCATAAAGAGGCAATAGAGGCACTTGAGGAAAAGGAGGCTGAGATTGTAGAAGCTGAAGAGGTTGTCGAAGAAGAGCCAGAGGCGGTTGAAGAGTTTGATGTTAGTCGTGAGATTCTGAATGAGGCGTATTTGGATATTGTTGACTGCCTGAAGAATGTTAAGCCTAATGATGATCTTGTGAAGATTGTTGTCACGGCTATTGCTTGTAACGAGATCAGACATGTGAGGATTGGATAATGAGCGAAATAATTAAAAAGACCTGTTCGACATGCGTTGACAAAGACAGGGGCTCAAGCGCAGGACGATGTCCTGGGTGCGGGGAAGGTAATTACCCGAACTGGCGACCAAAAGAACAACGCAAACTAGGCACGGCCACCATACGCCGAGAGGGAACGTACATCACAACCGACGTACGCACAGCAACGGATGGAAGCGAAGCCCTGGCGATAGACATCTGTGTCAATGATAATTATATGTCGCTGACTCCAGAGGAGACCGAGGCATTTTACTGGAGTATGAAAAACTTTTATGATGCGCGGCAAAATAAAG
>DAOUTL010000186.1 GCA_030626685.1 Candidatus Bathyarchaeota archaeon
AATATTCCTGATTAAACCGTAAACTTTATATATTAAAACATTTCATCTGGATAGACACGCGGGGCTGGATGTACTGTTTTCCTGATTCTGAATCTTCGATGAGGAACATGAAAGGTGACGGTTCTACCCAATATAGTGAGTGAAGAGAAGTGAGCAAAAAGAAAAGCAGATCCCGTCAACGCTTAGTTGACAAATGCCCAGAGTGCAGTAGTGCAAACCTTATCCGTGATTATGATACAGGCGAGACCATATGCGGCGACTGCGGACTAGTCCTATACGAGCAGATGATGGACAAGGGACCTGAATGGCGAGCCTTCACCCAAGAAGAGAAAGCGTCAAGAAGCCGCGTTGGAGTGCCAACATCATATTCCGTCCACGACAAAGGCTTATCAACAGCCATAAGCCAGATTGACCGCGACGCCTTCGGAAGGAAACTTCCCCTTTCCACACGTTTGCAGATGTGGCGTTTGAGGAAATGGCAGATACGTTCCAGAGTGCACTCCTCTATTGACAGAAACCTCGCCCAAGCGATGGCTGAACTTGACCGCCTCTCAGACAAGGTTTACATTCCACCGCCCATTAAAGAGAAGGCGGCAGTCATTTACCGTAAAGCGTTGGATAAGGGCTTAGTCCGCGGAAGGTCCATCGCAGCCATTGCAGCCGCTGCGCTTTACGCAGCTTGCCGTGGAAGCAGAACTCCGAGGACTCTTCGTGAAATTGCAGATGCAAGCCTGGTGGATAAGAAGGATGTTGCCCGCTGTTACAGGCTTTTGCTCCGTGAACTTGACATGCAGATGCCGATTGCTGACCCGCTTACCTACATTTCGAAGATTGCTGAGATGACGGGAATTTCCGGTAAAACCCAAGGACTTGCTATACAAATTCTTCGAGAGGCTCAAAGGACACGGGTTTCCGCTGGCAAGGACCCCATGGGTTTAGCTGCCGCAGCTTTATACATTGCATGCCTACAAACTGATGAGAAGAAAACGCAGAAAGACATTGCTGAAGCAGCAGGAGTCACCGAAGTCACCGTAAGAAACCGCTACAAAACTTTGAAAAGGCAACTGAATTTAGAGGTCCCAGACTAAACGGTACGGTATTGCCAACTTTCTTCTTCAAGTTCCATAACTATGGGACCTCTGTATCCACAGTCTTCGCATACATATTTTTTAGGGGTTAACCAATAGTCAAAGCTGCTGGATAAGTGGATTTCTGGGCTTCCACATTTTGGGCAGTATATTTTTGATGGTGTCCGATGTCTTAATGTTTTAAATACTTCTCGTATGTTTTGCAGTAGCTTCATTTTGGATTTGCACCTTTTTTATTGCAGCAATTACTGAAGCCCTATGTTTTCTTCTGGATACCCCATGTTTATCAGGTATTTTCGAACTTTATCGCGGTGGTCTCCTTGAAGTAGTATTTGACCGTTTTTGGCTGTTCCTCCACATGCACAGAAGTTTTTTAGCTTTTGAGCTAAGCGTGCCAAGTTTGTGTCTTTATCGTTTATGCCATCCACTATTGTTGTTGGTTTGCCCCACTTTCGTGTTTCAAGTCTTATGCGGATTCTTTGTTGTTCTTTTCCTATTTCGCTGCACACGCACAGGTCTTTGGGAAGCCCACATATTGGACAAATGTCAGCCATGATGCTCAGACTTACAATTGCTGTAGCGGTATATAAAATTTTCAAATTTATCTTCTAAATTTAGGGTTAGCGATGCCGGTTCGCTTTTGTTTTTAGGAAAGCTTTAATGGAAATAGTTTCTTGATTACCTCTATGAAACTACTCATCTTGGGCTGCGGAAATATAGGTTCTGTTGCGGCGGAAGACATCGCTAAAAGCACAGATTCAATTGAGGTTGTTATTGCCGACAAAAATGAGGTAAAGGCTAGGGAGGTTGCTGAGAGAATTAGCAGAGGCAACGTTTCATGGATTCAACTAGACGCAGCAAACTATAACGAATTAGTTAATGCTCTGAAAGATTTCGACTTAGCTATGGGGTTTTTACCCGGAAAATTTGGCTACCGCCTAGCTGAAGCATGTATTGATGCGGGAAAGGGTTTGGTGGATATTTCTTACATGCCTGAAAATCCTTTAACATTGAATGAGAAGGCTATAAAAGCTGGTGCAACTGTTATTCCAGACTGCGGATTAGCGCCTGGTATCAGCAACATTCTTGTTGGACGTGCTATGGGAAAACTTGACAAAGTTTTGGCTGTTCACATAATGGTTGGTGGACTTCCAGAAGAATGTTGTGGCGCCGCCGGTAGGATTTTCGACAGGATTTGCCTCCTTATTCTCGAACCTACGACCGACTGGTTAACAGCCAGCCGCTCTACCGTGCTGAGCTACGGCG
>DAOUTL010000068.1 GCA_030626685.1 Candidatus Bathyarchaeota archaeon
AGGGAACCATGGTGCATGAACACACGGTGAAGAAAGGGGCAATTCCCGCACCTAAAGTGTAGCCAGTGATCTTGCTGCTGCCCATATATTTGGTGATAACCTCTTTAGGCATAAACTCGTAGACGAGGCCGGCGGCGACGAAGGCGAAGAGCAAGCAGAGCCAACCATGGCTCAAGTAGTCAATAATGTAGGCTACTGGTATTTCCCATAGGCTAAGCCCTTGAAAATGAGCTGGCTTCATGGTAGGCGCCAACGAATACGCCATAATTCTTGTATAGATTAGACCGCCGATGATCGCAAACACGAATGCTAATAATATACCTGTGCGAAGCCTTCGAACATTTATCTTCATATACTCACCTTACGCTTGCTATTTTGCCGCCTCCCTTAGTATGGTCTCAGCGTCTCCCTTGTCTGGTATTCTGCCCATCGTCTTGACAACTCCGTTCACCGCTAGCACTGGGGAGAAGAGCAAGCCGTACTGTCTAAGGACCTCTCTGGAGATGATGTCCAATCTCTTTACTTCGACCTCTATTCCTTCAGCTCTGAGTTTCCGAGCTACTGCTTCCACGTTTTCCTTCACGGCCATGCACCTATAGCAAGGCGGATCGGGACCAATCACCTCGGCAATCACCTTTTTCATACAACCACCACACCTATTGACTCGAAACTTCTTGATGGAGACTCTTAGCGTGTTCCTTTATGAGCCGCTTGAAGTCCTCAAGGGAGGGGAATGCGCCTTCTGAGACAAGTTGGCCATTCATCAGAATGGATGGCACTCGAGTTCGGGCTAATAAAAGCTTGTATATGTGCGGCGGATATGTGTCGTACCGTCTCCGGGCACTCACTACGTCTCTCTCGATCTCGATTTGTTCCTTGAACTCTTCCTTCAGTGCTTTAACCGTCTCGTTTCTTTCCATAAGCATTTTCCGTGTTCTCTCAATCGCAGCCATGGAAGCTATTCCAGGACCGCAACAGCCCGTGAAAGGATCTCCCTCGTATATTTCCACCTTCACCTTATCTTTTGACATAACAACCATCACATAGGTATACAAATAACTTCAGATTTTTGTATGAGCTTGCCCTTTCGGTTAAAGGATTTTCCATGTCTTCTGTAATCATTTTGTTTTCCGCTCCTTGAGCGGGGCAGTAACCCGCAAAATATGCTTTATCTCATCTATGCTTGGGATTCTTCCCGCGACGAAGACTTTTCCATCTATTGCGACTGCCGGAGTGAACACAAGCCCATACTTTGCTATGGTCGACTTGGAGTATGCATCAATTTTTTTAACTTCGCAATTAAGCTGCACTTCTTTTACTGCCTGCTTTACAATTTCCAGAGTCCTCATACACCGGGAACAGGGTGGTTCAGGTCCGAAAACTTCCACAATCATCGCAGTTTCATCTCCTGTATCTAACCGTACCCGTACTTCTTCCTCAGCGTTCTAAGCATCTGCTTCAGCTCTTTCCTCGAAGGGAAGCTGATAGCACCCGTTGGACATCGCGGCCTACACGACTGGCAGCCCACTAGGCAGTCATACGGCCTCGCGACCACCACCTTGTCTCCCTGTTTCTCGTAGACGTGGTCGTGACAGAACTCAACGCAAACTCCGCAACCGGTGCATAGCTCATAGTCAATTGTGGGGTACCACTCTATCTCTTTCCTTGGCAACCCTGAATAAGTCTTCTCGCCCAAGAGCACGCCTCCCGATCTTCTTCTCTTCATGAATTAGCCGCAACAGCCACCCGAACTACCAGAACCAGATACCAGTCGATTCTCAGCGTAAGCCTCTCGCCAACAGTCTGGGCAAAGCTTGACAAGTCTGCGTGAATCTTTATGCTCAGCGTATAATAAACTGACACAATCTTTACCGCAAATCTCGCATTTTCCCATTTATATCACTTTCCATATCCATACTTCTTCCTTAGGTCCCTAAGCATTTGCTTCAGATTTCTCTTGGAGGGGAAGCTGATAGCTCCGGTGGGGCATCGTGGCGCACAGGACTGGCTGGGCACATTGCAGTTGTAGGGGTCGTCGACCACCACCTCGTCTCCCACGCGCTTGTACACTTTCATGTGGCAGTAGTCGACGCAGAAGTAGTCGCATTTGCTTGGGTCGCACTTTTCAGCGTCTATCCTAGGATACCAATCTATCTCCTTCCTTGGAAACCCATAGGGTTCTTGAGGAGCAATGACCTTTTCTCCGTAGTATCGCTCCTCGGAACGATACTTCTCTCCCATCTACTCCCCCACCAGCTTACTGACAGCTTCTTCAACCTTCTTCATGGCTTCCGGCGTTTCCATGTTCCTCAGGTCTAGTGAGACCACCTGCTTGCTGAAGTCGAGATCCTTCTCCTCGAAGGCGTCCTTGAACATCTTCCTCTGCATCCTTGGGTCGCACCCGCCGATGATGTACATTGTGTCCTTATCGCCTTCCCTCAGGTAGTCCCTCCAGAAGTTGTCTCCGTCGTCAACGCAGAGTTGCGGATGAACTATCGCGTACTCGACGTCTAGTTCGTTTCTAACAAAGTTTATCAGCTTCCACAAATCCAATTTTGCGAAACCGGGGCACTCACCCGTGCAGAAGCACATTATAAACCTCGGCAGTTTCTTCTCGCTCATATATCAACCCTCTTATCTTCAGATTTATAAAATCGAAATATTTAAATTTATTGCTTTGATTTAATTTAATCACTGGATATGGTTATACGGAGAAAGAAAGTATTGGTCAGTATAGAACGATCCGCTTTAAAGGAACAGTTGAAACGACTGGTTGACTCTGGTTTATGCCCTGTCGGAGATGCCGATGAATATTTGACAAATTTGAGAGAACTCACAGAGGATATTGTTCGTGCAAGAGAAACTATAAGAAGGACGACTAGAGTTTTCAAGGCATTGTCACATCCCACGCGTCTAAAAATCTTGAGGCTCTTGAGCGTTCGTGATATGTGCGTCTGCGAGATCATGGCTATATTAAACACGACACAGCCCACCACATCTCATCATTTGAACCTACTTGAAAATATGAGGCTAATCGAGGAGAGGCGTGAGGGAAAATGGGTCTTCTACAGCGTCGCAGACTCAAAACCGTTACAAAATATGATTGAAGACACTTTCAGAAAAGGCCGCTTACCGTCAACAGGAATTAGAAAGGAGCAAGGGTGAGCTGTTATGGAAGCACGTTTCGAAGAAATACGTAAGAAAAACCGCGATGCCAAGCGTGAAGAGAGCAACATTGACCTTCTATCGTTGAAACTGGAAATCGAATCATACATAAGGAACTCGCGCGCTGCAGATGAAAAAATGAGGATTTGTTAGCCGAAGCACAATTGTGAGTTTTTGCATCGGAAATGAAATGAGTTTTTGATGCTGCTTTTCCCAGTTTGGCATGTGAGCGGATAGTAGTTCGTGGAGTATGCGTATTCGGCGAGTTCTTTTGGTAGTTTGCTGTTAAGGGTTATGTTGCCTTTTGTCGAGCAGAAGCCCTCGTTTGTTTTCAATTTCATTATTTGGATTCTTGGATTTTATGTTCAATTTTTGTTGCTATTTTTTAGCGGTTTTTCCTGCAATAAGCGTTACTGCCAGAAGGATTCCCGGCTTCAACTCCAGCCTCGCCACAAGCTCCCATGGAACGGTTATGCGACCATTTTTATGAAGCCTCGCATGGAACTCTTCAGAAGACGGAAAGTGCCTGTCAAGAGGAAATATCTTAACGCGCAATATTTCGCCATGCTCAAGCATGTACTTCCACCTAACCTCAACCGGAATTTGAACGCGGTTCTCACGCTGAAGCAAAGCATGAAAACTCACATTTTCAGTCAAAGGCAAGACTTTCCCAACCTTCCGCAAACTTTTGCGGACATTAACAAACGTGTGTTAAGCCCTATTTAAACTTATTTTCAAAAAAGCAAACCGAAAAAAGCTTTTTGAGTTCAAAAGAAAATTTTTTGTCGGACAAAAGAGCAAGCCGCTCCGTAAGCATAAGCAAGTTCAAATACATTCGTGTTTCACGCAAGTGAACTATCCCAAAAAAGCCTTTTACAAGCAAAAATTAGTCTTTTATTGCCTCTAGGAGGCTCATTACGTTCCATAACTTTACACGCGTGTAAGGCGGCATGTTTGGGTCTTGCAAAATTTCATCCAAAATGGATACGGCGTTTGAGGCTCTAACGGCTGGTGTGTATTCTGTTGTTTGCAAGGTTTCCATGGAATTTTTTGCGGCTCTTCTGATGTTTCGAGGCGTGGTAGTGTCCTCAGAAACCTCTCCAAGAACCGTCAACGCGTGCTTTATTCTCTCTTCATACTCCCGCATTTTCTTTTTTCTAACCATAAGCTTGCCACCCCATCCAAATTTCGCAATAATCAAGTTATATAGGCTTCTATTACTAATTTATTTTGAGGTTTTAAAGGTTGTCACAAGACAAAGCAGAAGAAGAACAACACATCAAACGGATGGCCGACCTACTGCGGCAAGGCTCAACCCTGACGGAACTGGCCTGTCCAGCTTGTGCTTCCCCACTTTTCAGGTTGAGAAGTGGAGACCTCTGGTGTGCAAAATGCGAAAAGAAGGTCATAGTGGTAAGAGAAGGAGAAGAGCCGACAAAAATAACGAGTTCCATCGTCCTTGAGACTTTTGAGGCAACACTTCTAGCGAAAGCGCAGGAAATACAAAACAAAATGCAACACGAAGAAAACATAGAAGAACTACAGAAGCTAAGTGCTGTATTTTCAGGACTGCTGGAAAACCTTGAAAAAATAAGAAAAATTAAAAGAATTTAGGGCTGAACAGCATAATGGGATTTTACGAGAATTTCCCAGAAAACGTCCACCAAACAACACACTTTGCTGTTTCAATTTCGAACAAGAGACTACAACAAGCCTTGACGCAGACTCTTCACGATCTTAACAATGAAACTTTCTGTTTGGAGGATGTTGCCAATCCGTCAATACCACAGTGCACAATCATCTTCGAGTTCGGAATAGCCGAAGGCACAAGCTTCAACTATTTAGACAATGAGGAAACAGAAAAGGTCTTAAAAGTAATCCGCAAAAAACCCTTACGAGTCATGGATTTCTTCTGCGCCATACGCTACTATAAAAGGCAAAAGGAAAGGAAAAAACCATTAAAGTTTGATTACTACATGCTCCGATTCGCTTTCGAAAAAAAATCAGTAGAGGTGCAAGTTTTCCATGAAAGAGGACCCAGACATGTCTCACCAAGAGAGGTTATAGGCTTTATTGCTGGCAAAGTCAATGAAGCGCTCCCCAGAAAGGGGTTAAAACCCATCGAGGTTCCTTAATGCTTTTTTAAAAATCTGAGGGTGAAGGCGAAAATTTCGTCCGCAACTTCGTTTTTGGGTTTGTTTCCATCGATTTTCACGAGTTCTCCCTCCCTAACAAACTTCATGTAAACTTCTCGCACTTTTCGCTGAGTTTCCAGGTTTTCCATAACGGATTTTTTAGGCTTTAACCTTCGAATCACGGTTTCTGGTTCAACATCGATAAAAATGGCCAGGTCTGGGCGTATTGCGTGTTTATTTATCTTTTTGATCCACTCTAAATCTAACCCGGCTGCCCCTTGATAGGCTAAAGAAGAATAAACATAACGGTCAGAAACCACCAGTTTGCCTCCGTTTAAACCGGGGATAACTTCCTTTGTCACGTGCTCGAAACGGTCTGCAGCGAAAAGTAAAGCCTCAACAACGCTGGAAACTCTTTTCTCACAGTTCAGACAGTATTTCTTAATAAAATTTCCAATTTCCCCTTCACTCGGCTCAGCTGTATAAACCGCATTAAAACCCTTTTTCCGCAGCCTGTTCACGAGCAATTTTGCTTGCGTGGTTTTTCCGCAACCATCTAACCCTTCAATGCATATGAAACAGCCTTTTCCCTCCATATTTCTCCGCCCTTTAAAGTTGAAGCATCAGACATTATAAGAGGAATATGCATTATTAATTATTTAACAAAGCTGGAGAGAAACTGCAGATGCCCAGAAAGTATTGGGGTGAAATAAAAGACCCCGTTCACGGATACGTCTACATAACCGAAGAGGAAAAAGAAATCATCGACTCCTATCCCGTTCAAAGACTGCATAGGCTACGCCAGCTGGCAGGTGCGGAATACGTTTACCCAGGAGCAAACCACACACGCTTTGAACATTCTGTTGGCGTAATGTATCTATCTAAAAGGGTTATGGAAAACCCACATATTTCTCAGTGTACAAGCGAGGATGAGGCAGAAATGGTTAAGATTGCGGCTTTGCTTCACGATGTTGGACATGGCCCTTTTTCACACGTTTTTGAACACTTACTTGACAAAGAGCTCAAGAAGACGCATGAAGACATGACGCTGTGGATAATCCAAAACAGCGAGTTAAAAGACATCCTCAACAAAATCGGATATAACCCAGGGGATGTTGGAAAACTAGCGATAGGCGTCCTTCACAAGCCCGGAAAGGCTTTTCTAGACCAGATAATAAGCAGCTCCATCGACGTTGACAAATTAGACTTTATCGTGCGGGACACCTACCATACAGGCGCAGAATACGGGTACATAGACATTTTCCGTTTGATCCACACTTTAGACGTGCTGGGTGAAAACTTAGCTGTAGACTTAGGTGCATTATCAGCCCTCGAATCCTTCATAATAGCCCGAATAGAATCCTTCAAAAGCATATACTTCCACCGCGTTGGAAGAGCAGCACAGATAATGCTCGCAACAGCCATGGAAAAGGCAAACGAAGAACTCGGCTTAACACGTTTTACAACTCCAGAAGAATATCTAGCAATGGACGATTACACAGTGTGGACCATGCTGAAAAACTGCAAAAAGTCAAGTGAAATCATAAAAAACCTTGAAAGAAGAAAAATGCTCAAATGCGCTTATGAAAGAACCTTTTACGAAAAGGACACTATGGTTTCAAACATTTTCGGTCGAGAGAGATACAGAAATCAGATGAGAGACGAAATTGCAA